>NZ_JAWVAV010000010.1:0-112974 GCF_033599315.1 Acinetobacter sp. OYA S30 | reverse complement strand
ATACCAGTTAGTATTATAGTCACGACTTAGTTTAGGCCCAGAAATCACCACTTGCGGCATAATTGCATAGAGCGGCTCTTTGCCAGTTTTTGATTTATAAAGTTTAGTCAGCGCAATATAAGTTTGAGTACTCTCAAACTTTTTCTCTTTTTCTAATTTTAGATCATCACGAATCTGTCTTGGTGTAACTAAAACATTATTACTAGCAAATACAGTAATTAGTTCTTTTTCTGACTCGCTTTGAGTTGCGCGTGGATCACCATCTTTTGTGTAAAGGAGTAGATCGCCATCAAGACTTATATCCTTGTCGGTGAGTTCTTTTAGCATTTTTTGAAAAGCTGCATTACGACTAGAGTACATACCAGAGTTGTAATCTGCAAAACGATAAATGGCTTTATCATAATCTGCCGGATAAACCATTAAACGGTGAATTCCATAATAAAGGCCACCATACTCGGTATATAAGTCATCACGTAGGGCAGCAGTATTCATACTCGAGCGTTTGTTTGCTTTGGCATAGTTAATATGAACTTGCATTGAACCCAGTGTAGTGATCGGATTCATTTTTTCGCCAATATCTTGTCCAACTAATTTAGCTGCGCCAGTTAAAGCACTTACATGATAGTGTTTGGCCATAAAGTCGAAAATTTCTCGGTAAAGTAAATCAAGGTCTTTCTCGGTTTTAACTTTACGCATCTGACTCATATAGTTATTGTCAGGAGAGGGTTGGGTTCTTAGTACTTCTTCAAAGTAACCTGCAATTGTTCCACCAATGGTTTTACCAAGCTTATCTTCAAATTTTTCATTTAAACGTGTACTGACTTCCTCAACTGCTTTTTGTCCTAATCCTGGCACTTGAGGATTGGCAACAAAATTGGATTCTTGATCAACGACCGCCACAATACTACAGACATTTTGTTTGGTTTTAGGAATGTCTAAGTCTTTCATAATGTCATCAATATCTTTAGCCCATGACTCACGGTCATGCACACGAGATGGGATGAGACGTTTGATTTGCTGGCTTTCTAATTCAGGCTCATCATTATTTGACCACCAGGCTTTATCTCCACAAGCAGCTAAACTCATGCATACGGCAACCATACCGAATGATTTAAATAAAAAACGGGAAGACAACGGTTTGTTCATGGAGAGGAGGACACCTGCATAAAAAGATGAGCTGATCAAGCGGATGAAGTATACTATGCCGATCATCAATTGTATGAATATATATGTATATTGGTCCCTATCAACTGTCAAATAATTTAATTGTTGCCCCTATGGCCGGTGTAACTGACCGTCCATTTAGAACGCTGTGCAAGTATTTCGGTGCGGGTCATGCAGTCAGTGAAATGATGACTGCTGACAAGACTTTACGTATGACTAAAAAAAGTCTTTATCGTGCTAATTTTGATGGAGAGTTAGCTCCAATTTCTGCACAGATTGCTGGTTCCGATCCGGAACAGTTGGCTGAAGCGGCTCGTTACCAAGTCGCAAATGGCGCGCAAATTGTTGATATCAATATGGGATGTCCTGCAAAGAAAGTATGTAATAAATTAGCGGGTTCAGCATTATTACAAGATGAAGATTTGGTAGCTCGAATATTAGATGCAGTCGTTGCAGCAGTTGATGTTCCGGTAACTTTAAAAACCCGTTTGGGATTTTTAAATGGCCAAGAGAATATTCTACGGGTGGCTAAGCGTGCCGAAGAGGCTGGCATCGCTGCATTAGCACTACACGGCCGTACACGTGAAGATATGTATTTAAATACCGCCCGTTATGAGTTGATTAAGCATGTTAAAGAATTAATCCATATTCCTGTGATTGCTAATGGTGATATTGATAGTCCTGAGAAAGCAAAATATGTACTGGACTATACTGGGGCAGATGCAATTATGATTGGGCGGGCTGCACAAGGTCGACCGTGGATTTTTCGTGAAATTGCCCATTACTTAAAAACTGGTGAACACCTTGCTGCTCCGAATATTGAAGAAGTTAAAGAAGTGCTTTTAGGGCATTTGTCTGAGTTATATCAGTTTTATGGTGAATACTCTGGTTGTCGTATTGCCCGTAAGCATATTGCTTGGTACACCAAAGGTTTACGCTCAAGTAATGAGTTTCGACAAAATATGTATAAAGTTGAAACGACTGCTGAACAAGCTTTAGTTGTTGAGAGTTATTTTAATCAATTGCTCGCTGAAGGTAATTTGATGAGCGATGTTCAGGTTGAACAGGTTAATTTATTAGATACTCACTAAAATAAAGCAACCAGTATAGAGACTGGTTGCTTGGAATTTTTATCTATTCACTGTCTAGCATTTCAACTACCAGTTGATTAACCAGATCAGGTGCTTCAAGTTCACGTATTTGTGCAACGTTACTTCCTGCCCAAAAAGCACCAAAACCGTAATCTTGGTGTTTGCTTGCAAGAGCATTTAGTTGCTTTGCTAAATCATAGGTATAAGGATATTCAGGTTGTACAGGGCGAGTAGGTGAATCAATTTTTGTATGCCAATGGTTGAGTATCCCTCGAGCAGGGCGCCCAGAAAGACTGGCACTAATCTGTGTTACAGGTTTACTAAATAGGGCTTTGCGATATTCGGCAGAAGCATTTGAAGTTTGGCATTGAACAAATGCTGTCCCTAATTGGACTGCGGCTGCACCTAAGCCCAACATATGTTTGGCTTGTAAGCCAGTCATTATGCCACCTGCGGCTACAACTGGAAGTGTACAGTGCTGCACAATCAGTTGAACCAAGTCACTAGTTTTAATTGCCCCATCAAAAGTTTGGTTGAAAATACCCCTATGTCCGCCTGCCTCAATCCCTTGGGCAATAATAATATCGATGCCCGCTGCCTCAATAACTTGAGCTTCGATCAAATTAGTTGCCGAAACCATAGTCAAAATACCAGCCTCTTTTAAAGCTTTAATTTGATGCGGATGCGGAATACCAAAGTGAAAACTTACGGCTTTTGGCTTAGTTTCTAAAACAACATTTAAAAAATCATCATTGTCTAAAAAACTTGGATAGATACAGTGTAATTCTTGGGGCGGTTGAGCACCGAATTTTTCAAAATGAGGACGTAGGTAATCAAGCCATTGTTTTGCTTTTTCTACATTAAGCTCAGTCGATTGATGACAGAAAAAATTAACTTGAAATGGGTTTTCCGTGAGCGCTTGAGTTTTTAAAATTTGTTCACGTGCACTTTGCGGTGTGTTTGCTCCTAAGCCTAATGATCCAAGGCCTCCTTGATTTGAAACCTCGGCTGCTAATTCAGGAGTAGAGACGCCCGCCATTGGAGCCAGAAAAATTGGATGTTTGATTGCAAGTTGTTGTAATAGGCTCATTTTATTCACCTCAATTCTTTCTCTTCACCATAACGTGAAAATAGAATGAAGAGCAAATAATATTGGCTATTTAATTTTTAAATATTAAGAGTCTTATTTAAAAAACTCTCTTATAAAGGAGTGACATTAAATAAGGAACCAATCCAGCTTGAAAAAGCCATCGCTAAAATACCCCATAAGGTAATACGTAAACTACCTTTGATTTTAGAAGTGCCTGCAAAATAACTCGAAAGGGCACCTAAAATTGCTAATGCCGCGATACCTGTAATAAGGACACTTGGCATAATTAAATGCTCTGGGCTAAACAAAATGGCAAGCATGGGGAAAAATGCCCCAAATGAAAATGAAGCTGCTGAGGAGAGTGCTGCTTGAATTGGGTTTGCCGCCGTATTTTCATGAATACCGATTTCATCTCGGGCATGTGCACCCAAAGCATCATGAGTTGTAAGCTGAATAGCTACCTCCTTTGCTAGCTCTTTTGAAAGTCCCCTAGAAATATAGATTTGAGTTAATTCATCCAATTCTTTTTGAGGGTATTTTTTTAATTCTTTTGCCTCAATAGCTAAATCTGATTTTTCAATATCTTCTTGAGATTTAACAGAAATATATTCTCCGGCAGCCATTGAGGTTGCGCCTGAAATGAGCCCGGCAACACAAGTGATAAATAGAGTATGTGAGCTTGCCCCACTTGCAGCCATCCCCATAATTAAGCTAGTCACTGAAATAATGCCATCATTAGCGCCTAATACTGAGGCTCTTAGCCAACCTGAGCGCTGAATGGCATGATGCTCTGTATGATGTGGAAAAGCCATGTGTTTTTCCTTATTAATGTTTTATAAATGCTATGAAATTTTACAATTTATTGGTCAAAAAATATGTCATTATTATAGGAAATTTAGGGATAAGACAGAATAGATCAATAATAAAAATGGAGATTAAACAATTATTTTAAAACATCCTTAACCTAACTTAACGATGTAACTTATTATTTTTAATTATAATATTTATTGATCATTCCAAAGACTTGCCCTCCCTAATAAGTCTAATTTACTGTAGAGGTGAAAATGAAAAATATCAAAACAATAAACTCTATAACACATTCAATATTACTGATGGGAGCAGTGATCTCTTCTTTGGGAATGATCGGTATAAGCTCAGTTTATGCACAAGAGCAAGTCGACCCTGCATATAAGCCCGGTAACCCTATTTATGATAAATGGGATAGATTTTATAAAATTGAACAGTCTCAACCGCAAGAAGCAGAAAAAATATTAGTTGAGCTTAGTAAACTGACACCAACCGATATTAAAGTCTGGAAAAGTCTTACTTATTTACAGATTCGGCTTGAAAAAAGGAAAGAAGCTTTACAAAGCTTAAGGCAAGCAAGAAATTTAGCTCCTCAAGATGACACCTTAAAATTACAAGAAGCTTATTTGCTGAATCAGCAGAAAAAAGATCGTGAAGCATTGGTTTTATTTAAAGAGTTAAGTTCCTCTTCAGACCCTGAAATTGCTGCTAAAGCAACTCAGGCAGTTAAAAATTTAAGTGGGGGAGAAGTTAAACCATATTTTAGAGATATTTATTTTGCACCGTCTTATGAGTCACGTTATGACGATGTTATTTTTCCTTTAAAAATGAGGTATGGCAAAAACATCGATAACGGGCGAGCCCAAGTATATGCCTTTCTTAATTTAAACCGCGATACTCAATCACAAGGTGGGGTCCGACCTGAAATTATTGATGAAAATGCAGCCACTTTAGGGTTAGGGGCAAATTATCAACCGTGGACTTCCATTCCTGTGCGAGCCTATGTCGAAGTTGGTGGAAGTTATGACTTGATTGATAGAAATAGAAAGCGATTTCGTGAGAGTGTTGTGGGCGGTGTAACGGGTTATCAAGAATGGTATTCACAATCAAACTGCGATCATTCACTTTGTTTAGATAATTATTTTACTGACTTATACGGCAATGTCGCGACTTATTCGAGAGAGGACTATAACGTTATTGGGGACTTACGCTTACGCACAGGTTTAAATCTCTATAAGGGTGAGAGTGGGACTGTGCAGGCTTATGTGAAATTGCATGGCTTAGCGGATAGCGAAGATGAATATTACAATAATTTATTTGAATATGGTCCAGGCATTTCATGGCAGCCTTTTAATTATCAACCGATAAAACTACGGGTTGAACGTCTATATGGCAATTATTTTAAAGACGTACCGGTTAATACAAAAGATCATTACAACAATACTCGTGTAGAACTTGTTTTTTATAAGGATTTCTAATAATGAAGAAAATTTTTATTTCAATTGTATTTGGTACTCGTCCAGAGCTCATAAAGTTGGCTCCGGTAATTTTATTAGCAAAACAAGACTCACGATTTCAGGTAGAAGTTATTTTTACAGGACAACATAATGAATTAGTTCGAGATGCGATAGATTTCTTTGGGGTTGAAATTGATCATCGCCTTAAAATTATGAATGCTGGACAAAGCCTAAATCAGCTTTTAATTCATGGCTTAACGCAACTTGAAAATATCTACACAGATGGTCAAAAAAGAGATGCAATTGTTATTCAAGGTGATACTACAACCGTGTTAGCTGCTGGGCTAGTTGCATTTTCAATGAAGATTCCTGTTGCCCATGTCGAAGCGGGTTTACGTTCTTATGATTTAGATCATCCATTTCCTGAAGAAGGTAACCGCCAGTTAGTTTCTCGTATTACCAAATGGCATTTTGCCCCTACAGAACAATCAAAGCGTAACTTGTTAAATGAGCAGATTCCACCTTCATTGATTACAGTGACAGGGAATACGGTAGTCGATGCTGTGTATTTAGGAAGGAAACTCATAGCTGAAAAGACGGGTTTGAAAAATCAACTTGAGCCTTACGGAATTGAATTAAAACAAAATGATAAAGTTGTACTTATAACTGCTCACCGCCGTGAGAATTTTGGCGAAGGAATTCAGAATATTTGTAATGCTGTTGAGTATTTAGCAAAACAGCATCCTGATTTACATTTTATTTGGCCTGTACATTTAAATCCTGCTGTACATAATGTAGTGCACGATAAATTTAAAAGTCATGCTCAAATTCATCTTGTGAAGCCACTCGATTATCCAAGTTTATTGGCCGTTATCGACCGCTCCACCTTTATTTTAACGGACTCTGGTGGTTTACAAGAAGAAAGCCCATCATTTAATAAGCCTGTCTTAATTTTAAGAGATACGACTGAACGCCCGGAAGTGGTAGAGGTGGGAGCAGGGGTATTGGTTGGAACAAATCAGCAGAAAATTATTGAAGAGGCTGAGAAACTTTTAACGGATTCGCAGCATTACCAAAAAATGGCTCATGTTGAAAATCCGTTTGGTGATGGACGTGCTGCCCAGCGAATATTAGATGAAATTGCCAGAACTTATAACTAGAGATCATTTATTTTGAGTTTTTGGGTTCGTTTATGGTGGCGGGTGTGCTGCCATAAACGAGTCGATACCATAGACCGACAATATAAACGGACCATCGGCCCATATAGTGGGGGCCATCAAAAATATAAATTTTTTTCCCTTCATACGCCTTAATTTGAGAGATAATTTCCCAAGGATAGGCTGCACGGAATTGACCATTTTTCTTGGTCCGAAATGCTTCTAAAACAATAACCGTTTTATCTTTTCCAAGTGTCTGTTCAAGTTGATCTAAAATACGTCTAGCTTGTTCGGGAGTTCTTACTCCGACACCTACACCATCTTGGAAAAAAACGCCTGCTTGTTGAGGAAGCCAGCTTTTAACCCATAAATCGTAGTTTTCAGGTTCACTTTCACCACTATAAACACTAACCCAAATAGGAGAGGGTAATTTTTCCAAAACATGTCCTAAGGTACTTACTCTTAGCCATGTTGGGTCGGCTTCTACTGGAAAATAATAGCCTTTTAAAGATGCATCATTTTGTTCTTGAATAATTTGTGCAGATTTTTCTCCCAAAGCAACGACATTAGCACGCGCTTCGTGTTCATTATATTCACCTGCTAACCCCAATATAAGATTTTTAGCCCAAGGTTGCTGTTTAATTTTTTGTAAATCAATGGCTTTTTCCCATTGAGGAAGATTGGAGTTTTTCCACCAAGATTTAGATTCAACGACTGACCATTGGGGAACAAAAGTATTTATTCCTAAGTAATGCCAGTTTCCTTTAGGAGGAGTAGTATCATTGTCAGGTTGCCAGAAAATACCCTCAATAATGGGAGGTTGCCCATGATTTTTGAACAACCCCGCATAACCCACCACACTACATATAATTAAAATAATAAAAGCAGTTATTTTAATTGGTATCTGTTTTTTCATTATTACGTCGTAACCAATACCACAAGAAGATCACTATTATCATAATTGCAGAGATAATCACAACTAATAAAAAGAATGATGATTGCTGAACTAATGGCGCTTTTTGATTACCCACAATTAATTTTTGAAGAACATAAATATTGCCGTTTTCAGAAACCAGCATTTTGGTCACATTATTTGGGATTTTATGCTGTATTTTTCCCCATAAATGCATAAAGGTTTGTGCACCGTTTTCAGAGTCTGTAATTACATCGAAGCGGTTATTGTTATAACTTACGATAAAGCCATTCGCTGCTGCGGGTGCATAAATAATATTTTGATGCATTAAGACTTGTTGCTGATAAATCTCTTTGTTCACTCTCACATTCACTGCTTGTGGGGAAGTCGGAGAGAAGCGTACTAGGTTCACTGGCATTGGTGCCTGTGTCAGCAGCATGTTTTTAGCGACTTGTCCTAAAATAATGGCAATATTTAATGCCCCTGATTGGTCATCAATTGCAATCGTTGGCTTGGTGGCTAAGGTCATTGAAAGAGCAGCAACACCATTTTTAAGTTTATGGGGAAGTTTTACCGTTGATTTGGCGGTATCAACCCAAAGTGAGCCGTGAGCATTGGGTAAACATTGAGAATTGGCAATAACCGAGTTTTCAAGTTTCAAGCTAAAGTTGGTTGTATTTGAAATTTCCTTGGCAAAGATGTTGAACTGTCGGTTTACAGGGTCGGATGCGAGATCCGCCGTTTTCATACTTCCTGCAAGTCCTCCATCAATCCATGCTGTAATATTTGAACCTTGTAATAGTCCACTTTGAATACGAAGTGCGATTTGCCCTTGCAGAATATCAGTAGGTTGCCATACTGCCGGAAAATCAAGAAATAAATTCTTTTCGGCATGATTTAGTCGAAAATCCTGAATACCTAGATCTGCAAGCGTATCAATTTTTTTAAATTGCGCCCAAGCTGGTGCTGAGATTGTAGTTGGAAAAATAGCGCTACCCGTATCAAGCTGTTGCACATAAGTTGGATTAATTAGCCCGTTAATGGCAGCGGTAAGCTCTTGTGGAGTGTGATAAGTAATAGATAGCGTCGGTACACCTTCAGCCGGTTTAGCAATTTGTACTAAGGCTCCTCCTTTGAGTGGGCTTGCCGAACGAATCACTTCAATAATAAAGTTCGTTTCAGGATTTAGATTGGTTTGGCCTGAATCAACCCATTCAATTGGCGTTACGGAGCTCCACGAACTTACTAATCGGCCCAACATAGAGGCTTCGGTAATTTCTTTACGGTTATATTTTAAGATCCCGACAAAAGGTGTAGGTCTTCTAGCCTGAGGGTTAAATAAAGCGTCCGGTAGATCTTTTAAACGGTACTCATTTCGAACAGGCGTAAAGTCGAGTTGGGAATTACTCAAATAAGTTAAGTGATCAATATCTTCTGTACAGAATGTTTCTTTTGTTTGGTTAAGCGTCGTTGGTTTTGCATATTGTTGAATAATAAAATCTAAACGGTGAAAACCGCTCTGGCTGGCAGGAATATTAAATTTGAATTGGCCATCACCATTAAGCGTAGTGTTATAAATGAGCTTATCGTCATATTTGACGAGTACTGTTGTGTCATTTTCAGTTGAGTAGTCACTCGAAAACTGAATGTTTTGCCATTCAGCACCTTTTCCAATATAGAAAAAGTGAGGCTCGACTGTATATTTAGTCGAGGTACTAATATCGTCGAGTTTCCATGTATAAGCATGAGTAGACATGGCAAGCAAAAAACTGGTGCTGGCAAGGAGCACTTGAGCTGTTTGGTAAAGATCAAAAGTCTTTTTCATTTATTTTTTCTCCTTGCTACGTTCCGTTTTGTACCATTGAAGGGAGTTGCCCTGTATTTTATTTTTTAGCATGTCGAATGCGGCTTTAAACACAATAAATAAGAAGATTTGTGAGTAACTTACGTAAGATAAGACCGAGTAAAAGTAGAGTTCTGGTTTAACTTTTTCTAAAGAAAGCGTAAACCACATTTGTGCTACATAGAGACAAAATGAGAGTCCCCACAGTAGTGTAAATGGACCAGGAACTGAAATACCTGCAATATCAAGTAAGCCAAGCGTTAAGGTAATATGACTCCAGAATAAAGCCGGTACAAAAAGGATATAGCACATAATGTTATTTAGAATTTCAATTCCGATTGGGAATGGGGTTCTGAGTGCTACAGGTAAATATTTGCGTGTTACATAAAAATTACCTTGAGTCCAGCGTGAGCGCTGTTTAACGAATACACTTAACGAAGGAGGGTCCTGTTGCCAACCGATTGCATAGGGAACCCATTTAATTCGTTTTTGTCCGATAAAAATTCGGAAACTCATTTCTGTATCATCGACTAGCGATTTTTCATCAAAACCGCCCAAAGTCTCTAGAGCATCGCGCCAGATGACATAATTTGTTCCCATTAATGTTGATAGTTCAAAACGTTGCCAGCGTCCACCTTGAAAGATCCATTGGAAAAAGATGAATTCAATCGCAATAAAACGAGTTAAAATACTATCTTGCCAGTTACGGGTTCTGACTTTGCCATTTACCGCGACTAGCTTTTTATCGGCTAACAAGGTTTGGGCAAGTAATCGGACGCAATCGGGTTCAGGGGTACTATCGGCGTCGTAAACAACAATTAACTCACCTTTGGCATGGGGAAGACCATTATTAAGCGTTCTTGATTTACCTTTACCACCCATACCTTTGGGTACATTGACAATTTTTATGCAAGGATAAATTTTTGCGAGGTTTTCTGCGATTTCGAGGGTGTTGTCTTTGGAGCCATCATTGATCAGTAAGACTTCATAAGACTCTGTCGGATAGTCCTGTTGAGCAATGGCATGCAAAGTGTCCTCAATCACAACGCCTTCATTATAAGCAGGGATCAAAACACTTAAGACTGGCCATCTTTCTGGTATTGGTAAGTTTTGCAGCTCTTTTTCAGCCGTTTTGGAATACTTCCACGCTTGATAGCTTAACCATGCCCAAAATGCTTGTGGAATCCAAATACCTAAAAAGCCAAATAAAAACAGGATATCAATTGGAGCCATTTTTACGGACCCTCCTAATAATAGAAGAGATGAGCAGCAATAATAAAATTGCCCCGACCACTAAGGAGATCCATGAAATATAGCTACCAAATGTACCGAGTAGATCTGGATACGTCGTTGTTAAAATCAGGTCAAGTGGAACAACAACAATACTTAAAACAATAAATATATAACCTATAAGATTCGTACTTACATGTTCAGGAGTACTCTCATAATCAATATTATTAAAGTTCCAAGAAATGCCGAGTTGAGGATATCGAATATTAGATAGGGGTAAATCGGCAGGGGGATTAATAATAATTTCATAACCTGAAACATGACCGTTAAAACCCTTGGCTGAGTAAAATAAATGTTGGCCTTGTCTGACTTCTCTTGAGGGTAATGGTAAATTTGCTGAATTTAGCTGGATAATATAACTACCTGCTGGTTGAGAAATTAAATTTTCATCCCATCCCGTACTCACAAAAGCAGCCATTGGGCGTAAACCAATAGCGGTCGAAAAAGTTGCTTTTGCGGCAAAATATTGAGGTTGTTCAGTTTTAAAAAGCACAATAGGAATAGCACCTTGGCTTACTGCTTCTTTTAACAAGAAATAGTGTGGAAAACCAAATACTTCGTCTGGCAAGATAATTCCGGGTCTAATTCCGTTATGGATAAACTTTTGGAAACTTTCAGAGCTGATCTGATCAATTGTAAAGACAGGCCACCACGTATCTTGGTAAGGGAAAAACATGGAAAGATCACTAGGACTTTGAACCTCGGCTTTTATTTGCTCAGCTTTAATTTCGCAATGATAATATTGTCGATAGAACTGTTGTAATGTGGCATCTGGATATTGGCTAGAGGCGATTACAATTCCACAAATATTGAGAAGATTAGACATTAGCTCATCTCCTCAGGTGGAATAGGAACAATTTTGTATTCCACCTCAAGACGCAAAGTCGTAATTTCTTTTAATTTTTTTAAGAATATAGGGTCTTCTTCTGTTTTCTGCTGGCGAATCATAATACTGTAAATATTTTCCAGATCATCATCTGCAAACTGGAAAACAATTTCGTTGGGTTCATGTTGGCTCAAAATTTTAATCATTTCATTTTGAGTTGTTTTCCAGACATCATCGCCTAACATTTCTTTAATCAGACTGCGATTAAGAATTCGAATTTCGAATACTTCATAATCTTGTACATTGTGGTGATCAAGTAATTTAAAAAAACTACGCTGAAAGTATTTTAAAGCACTTAGCGGGAAAATATCGCGGCGATAATTTCGGTCATAGCTTTGAATATCACGGTATTTCTGTACATTAATTTCAATATTGTGGCGTACAGCACTTAGAAAGAGCGGAATTAGGGGAATAATGAATAGTAAAAGTAACTGACGTTCAATATGTGTTTGTGCGCCTAAGTCGAGTAAAAAGTATACGGCAACTCCAATAAAAGCCACTAAACCTACAATTAAAGACAAACCGACTTCTAAAAAAGCACCTGAAATTAAAAGAAGAAGAATAAAAATCCAACTTCCTCTAAAACTCACAGGCAGCCACTCGTATGCAACCATTCCCATAAATAGATGAGCTGCGATAATCCATAAGACGAGTGTTCTACCGGGGTGTTTTTGTTGCATGTGGCCTATGCTACCTTTTTTGTAATGTTAATTTTTTTATACTTTTATAATGAAAGGTGTTGATTTGCGAAGTAGTTGTTGTTTCTGCCCTTTTTAGGTATCTATTATGTTTATTTGTAGATTAAAGCCACTGTATAGTCAAACCTTGTTATTAATTTTTCATCAAAAATAAACAGAGCAGACTCAATTGTTATCTAAATATTCTTGAAAGTTTCAATTGCTTTAAGGCGTGTTTCTTTTAAATCTACTATGGGTTTTGGATAATTTAAACCAAGATCGGTTTTGCTTGAGTAGGGTTCATGAATCGTTTTATTGTCCAAATGAGCCAATTCTTTCACCCATTGGCGAATATATTCTCCCTCCGGATCAAACTTCTTTGATTGAGCAATTGGGTTGAAAATCCGAAAATAAGGTACGGCATCTGTTCCTGTTGAGGCACACCATTGCCAACCACCATTATTTGCGGCGAGGTCACCATCAATTAAATGTTGCATAAACCATTGTTCACCAATGCGCCAATCAATCAAAAGATTTTTACATAAAAACATGGCCGTAATCATACGTACTCGATTATGCATCCAGCCTGTTTGTAAAAGTTGTTGCATCCCAGCATCAACAATAGGAATACCGGTTTGACCCATTTGCCATGCGGTTAAATGTTCTGGATTATGATTCCATTTAATCTTCTGAGTATCTTTCTTAAACGGGATGTGTTTAGAAACATGCGGAAAATCAAATAAAATATGTTGGTAGAACTCTCTCCAAAGAAGTTCGTCTAACCATGTTTGTTGGCCTTCATTGACTAAGTGAAAGTTGCCATGTTGATTGCGAAAGAGTGCTTGTAAACACTGTCGAATAGATAAAATACCAATATTTAAATAAGGTGAAAGCTTACTTGTAGCTTGTATATGAGGAAAATCGCGCTCGACTTTATAGTGACAAACCGATTCTTCAATAAATTGATCTAATTGTTCTAATGCGTATTGTTCGCCAACAGGCCATAAATCTTGCTGTTCTTTTGAGAGAGATGAGCAAAATAGTTTTTCAATTTCGTCTAAATCAATATTTTTCCCCTGTAAAAAATCTAGTGGTACTTCATTTTGTTTATTAGGGACCGGATAACATTGAGGTAAACCGCTTGTGTCGAGCTTTGTATAACAAGCTTTTTTGAATGCACTAAATACTTGATATGGTTGTTGTGATTGGTTACGGATTGAACGTAAAGGAAAAATAGTACGGTCATGGAATAAAAATAGTTCTTTGCCATGCCGATTTAAATAGTCTTGTACCGTTTTATCTCTTTTTAATTCATTTACGCCTATTTCGATATTGGCATACACGTTTTCAATATTATATTTCTTACTGAAATCAGAAATAAAGTTTGCGATCTCTTTCCAATCGGGAATGACTTGAATAACTAGTGGAATATGAAGTGCTGCTAACTCTTTCTGAAGCGTTCTGAGTTGTCGTAAATAAAAACTTATTTTTATTGGAGCATCGGCGTGTTGTTTCCATTGCTCTGGCGATAAGATGACTAAACCGAGTGAAGGTCCTTGCTGGCTGGCGTGCCATAAAGCTGCATGATCATGTATACGCAAATCTTGGCGAAACCAAATGAGCTGATAAGCATTTGACATGCAAGTCCCTAAAAATAAATTAACTCTATGAATATTATATAAATTAAAGACATAAAAAAAGCAAAGCCGAAGCTTTGCTTTTTATTATCTTCTAAAAGAAGACTTAGTGGTGATGACCACCCGCACCGTGTACGTGACCATGATCTAATTCTTCTTGAGAAGCTTCACGGATTTCTACGATTTCAACTTCAAAAGTTAAATCTTGACCAGCAAGTGGGAAGTTTGCATCAACGATAACGTTGTCGCCTTCAACAGCTTTAACAGTAACGATTTGAACGCCGTCATCTGTTTGAGCTTGGAATTGCATACCTGGTTGAATGTTATCAACGCCTTGGAACATTTGAGCAGGAACTTCTTGTACTAGGTCTGGGTTATATTCGCCATAACCTTCAGCAGCTGGTACGTTAACAGTGAATTTATCACCAACAGTCTTACCAGTTAATGCATTTTCTAAACCAGGAATGATGTTGCCTGCGCCATGCAAATAGGCAAGTGGTTCACCTTGAGATTGATCAAGTGTTTCACCCTCAGCGTTTGTTAATTTATAGTGGAATGAAACCACGTGGTTATTTGCAATTGCAGTCATGTTTTTGATCCATTCAATCAATTAAAGCGTACATCATAAAGTGAAAAATAAATTTTGTAGACTACAAAATCTCAATCTTTAACACTTTTTCTAATGCGTTTTTATCTAAATAGGGATGAACTTAAAAAATTCAACTCAATACAGCTTAATTTTTGGTCGTACTCGTCTTGTAAGTAAATCTTTCATTGTGAGTAGTCCAGCTTGAGTGTATCCGTGAATTGTTGCTTGATGTAAACGGTATAAAGATACATACATCGTTTTAGCAATATATCCTTGGACACTGACATCCCCCAGTAATTCTCCAACCGCTTTATTACGACTTAAAGACACAAGTGAACCTTTGTCATTAAAAGTAAACATCGGTTGTGATCGGCCATTTAGCCTAGCAGCCATAGCATCGACTAAAAAGCTTGCTTGTTGACTAGCAACTTGAGCGCGTGGTCCGAGAGGCGGTTGTCTTGCATCAAGTTGGCAATGGGCACAATCACCAAATGCAAATACATTAGGATCGGAATAGGTCTGTAGCGTTGCATAGACCATTAAGCGGTTAATATTGTCACGTTCGAAATCGCTAAGACTTTCAAGTACTTTTGGTGCTTTTACCCCAGCTGCCCATACCGTAATATCACTGTTGAGTTGGTTACCATTACTAAAATAGATACAGTGTTCATCAATTTTTTCAACACGGTGTTTAGTTAAAATTCCAACACCCATTTTTTGAAGCTGTTTTGCGCTATGTTCAGCTGTTTTTTCACTTAGGGCAGGGAGGATACGTTCTGAGGCCTCAATGAGTGTAATTTTGACTTGATTCGGATGGATCTTTTTCAAACCATAGCGATAAAAGTTTTTGGTCGTTTCAATAAGTTCAGCCGCAAGTTCGACACCTGTTGCCCCCGCACCAATAATTCCAATATTTAATGTACGTTGATCGGGTTGATTTTGCGCTTCGATATATAAATGTAAAAGATCTTGCTGGAAAATATCCGCCTGTTTACGGCTATCGAGGAAATGGCAGTTTTCACGAACACCGGGTGTATTGAAATCATTTGATACTGAACCAAGCGCTAAAACCAGTGTATCGTAACTGAGTTGTTGAATATGGGTATTTTGTTCTTTAGAGACTTGAGGGGGAATTAAATCAATTATTTTCTTATCTTTATTTACTGCTGTTAATGTTCCCAACACAAATTCATAGTGGTGTTTCTCTGCATGGGCAAAATAATTGGTTTGCTCTTCGTGAGGATTTAAAGAACCCGCCGCAATTTCATGAAGTAATGGTTTCCAGATATGAGTTAAATTTTGGTCAACCAATGTAATTTTGGCTTTACCATTTTTCCCAAAAGTTTCACCAAGTTGCGTGGCGAGTTCTAAACCACCAGCGCCACCACCGACAATAACAATATGATGTAAGTTTTGGGTCATTTTTATCACCTAATTATTTTTCTATAAAAAAAAGATGGCTGAATTATGCCATCTTTTCTTTATAAAATTTATTGTGCATCTGTGCACAATTTGATGTTTTTAGTGCGAATCTATAGGGTAGAGTTTTGCTGCACTGTGCTCACTTGATGAAAAGATTGAGAATAGGCTTGAGAACCACATCATAATTCTTTGGAAAATATTTGCTTCTTCAATGTGTACATCATTTTCAATTTGAAGACTGCGAATGAGCTGGTTATTTTGATAAATTGAAACTGTTGCCAAATTCATTGCTTTCATTAACGGTGCTGTTAACTTTTGCTCATTTAACTGAATATTTACACGTGTTTGAGTTGTTTCAAGTGGCGCAATAACTTTAGGTTGTTGATTGCTATCAAGAACTTGAATACGCTGTGTAGCATAATCAAACGTATTTAAATCAATTGGTGTTGGCTCAGCATATAAAGAAGTCGTAACAATGGTTGGCTGCTTAGTTTCTACTTTAAACATTTTTAAAGTTGATTTAATAACAGGCAATTCAGCAATTAGTTTTTGCTCTGGAATAACCACTTCATCACGTGTATACGCATAAGCAAGGTTCATTAACTTATCAGCAATTTCAGCGCGTTTCACGGCACTTGGTGTACCTAAGACAATTACCAGTAAACGTCTTTGCGGTAAGTTCGGTGAAAATGAAGGACGCGAAGCTGTGAGAGCTAAGTTATAACCCGCTGCTTTGGTATAGCCAGTTTTTAAACCATCTACAGATGGATCGTATTTGAGCGCAAGGTTCGTCGCGTGGTGAAAACGTTGATTGTAGCTAAAGCTAGGCATTTTCGAATAATGTAAATATTCAGGGGTCTGGTGAATCACTGCCTGACTTAATAAGCTCAAATCATGAGCTGTCGTGTAATGATCCGGCATTGTAATACCAGCAGGGTTACTAAAGTGCGTGTCTTTCATACCCAGTGCTTGTGCTTCTTGATTCATACGCTGTACGAAATGAGGCACATCACCAGAAATTTTTTCAGCCAAAGTCACAGCTGCATCATTTGCAGACATAACAATTAAACCAGCCAAGAGCTGATCGACTGAAATTTGCTCGCCCGCTTTGAGGTACATTTGTGATTCATCCCACTGCACCACGCTTACGACTGGTGTTGCAGTAATGACTTCGTTCAGTTTTAACTTTCCAGCCTTAATCTCTTTTAATGCAATATAGGCCACCATCATTTTGGTTAAAGATGCTGGCGCACGTTGTACATGACTATTATGCTCAGCAATAATTTGACCAGATTGGGTATCTACAATTGTCCATGCAGCGGCTTCAACACTTTCAGGAGCAATATTAAGTAGAGCAGCATTGGTAAGAGTAGTACAGAAAATACTAAACAGCGTAAAAAGAGATAGGAAGAATTTCACTAGGTGACCTTGACGTTTACTGGCAAATACGGAACACAGATGCCCAGCATGCTATGCCTTTTTTTTGTAGAAGGCTAGTGTGAATTGTTGCCAAAAAATACATCTACGCAAGTCGATACAAAAAAGTGATAATCTAATGTGAAACCGTTCTTATTTTTAAATTGAAGAATTTATGTTGCATTATCAAATTGAGTTCGATGATTACAAACAACACCTTGTTCACGTGACAATTCGCTTTTTAGCGAATCCAAATCAGGAACTATGGTTGCCAACGTGGATTCCGGGCAGTTATCTCATTCGAGAGTTTTCTAAGCACATCGAGGCAGTAAAGGCCTATGATGAAGCTGGACGCATGCTCAATATTAAAAAGACTGAAAAAAATCGCTGGCGTTTATTTAACACCGATCACGAGTTAATTACTGTTGAATATGATGTTTATGCATATGATTTATCAGTACGTGGTGCTTATGTAGATCAAACGCGTTTATATATTAACCCTGCCTGTGTGTGTTTAGGCTTAGAAGGCCAAGAACAATCTGCATGTGAATTAGAAATCTTTTTGCCGGATGAATTAAAACACTTTCAATTAGCAACAGGATTAGCTTCAAAAAGTTTAGTAAAAGGACGTTTTACTTTAAAAGCTGATCATTATGATCAACTCATTGATAGTCCATTTGAATTAGCTGATCAAACGCGTTTTAGCTTCGAAACGCATGGAATTGAACATGAGTTTGTAATTTCAGGTACTCACGCTACGAATGTTGATCGTTTAAAAACGGATATTGAAAAAATTTGTGCAGCCGAAATTGATCTGTTTGGTTCGGCACCGTTTAAAAACTATACCTTCATGACCATGGCAACAGGGAATAGTTATGGTGGGCTAGAGCATTGCAATAGCACAAGTCTGATTACTCCACGAGATGATTTACCGAAATCGAATGAACCTACTGAACCTTCAAAAGATTATCAACGTTTCTTAGGTTTATGCAGTCATGAATATTTCCATTCTTGGTTAGTAAAGTTTATCCGTCCAGAAAATTTTGCGAACTACAACCTGCATCAAGAAGGCTATACCTCACTACTGTGGATTTTTGAAGGGTTTACTTCGTATTACGATGATTTAATTTTATTGCGCAGTGGCGTGATTTCCCAAAAGTCTTATTTAGATTTGTTGAAATCACAAATTGATCGCTATTTGCAAAACCCGGGACGTTTTGTTCAAACAGTAGCAGAATCAAGTTTTGATGCTTGGATTAAATTTTATCGTCAAGATGAAAATTCGAATAATGCAGGCACGAGCTATTATAACAAAGGTGCATTAGTTGCCTTATGTTTGGACTTAGGCTTACGTTTACGTGGTTCTAGCCTTGATGCCTTAATGCGTCGATTGTATGAAAATACGCAAAACGGTGTTCAGGTTAATGAGCGTACAATTTTTGATTTATGTGAAGAGCTAACAGGCGATAGTTGGGTAGAGCAAATCAATCATTTGATTAATACTACTGAAGAGTTACCACTCGATCAGTTATTCCCTGAGTTTGGTTTGAGCTATACGCTTAAAAATGATAAGACTTTAGCTTATGGTTTAAAGCTAGCTGATAAGCCTGAAGGTGTGTTAGTACAAAATGCTCACCGTGAGGGAGCTGGTGCTAAAGCGGGTATTTCTGCTAATGATGTCATTATTGCAATTGATGGACTAAAAGCGACCACAAAACTTATTGAGAAATATGCTAAACAAAAGGGTAATTACTCAGTCTTGGCTTTCCGCCGTGATGAGTTATTGTCGTTTGAAGTTACAAGCGACAGCATAAACTTAACTGAAGTTGAACTTATTATTGAAGATCAAAGCAAAGCTGACAAATGGTTAAAAGCCTAAATAACCGTTAATTAATTTATAAAAAACCGATGTTTCGTGCATCGGTTTTTGTTTTTTCCTAACTTCAAAACATAGAAAGAGTCTTTATCTTTGAGTTTGTTTTGAATGAAAAGTATAATAATTGTCAGAACTCTGAAAGATATCTCATGTAATTTAAGACTGTTCTATACCTAAAAAGTTGGTAAAAGCGCATTTATTACCATAAGTTAGGTATAAGATTATTATCGATAGATTTAAATTATGTATTATTTCGCTGCGAAATGTCGTTATCACTGGATATTTCGTTGACTGAAAGCCAATGAGAGCCGATACTCTCAGGGTTTTATTTAAGCATATCGGTTCGTAGGCACTGGGCCAAAAGCTCGGTCCTCAAAACTCAATTCAACGGAAGGGGCTATATATGGCTGGTGAAAAGTCAACCATCATTTACACACTGACTGACGAGGCGCCATTATTGGCGACTTATTCGCTACTGCCGATCATTGAGACCTTTACTAAGCCAGCTGGTATCGAGATTGTTAAAAGTGACATCTCTGTAGCTGCACGTGTGCTCGCAGAATTCGCTGACTACCTAAGTGAAGAGCAAAAGGTATCCGACAACCTTGCTGAGCTAGGTCGTCTTACACAAGATCCAGATACTAACATTATCAAACTCCCAAATATTAGTGCCTCTGTTGCGCAATTGACAGCATGTATTAAAGAACTTCAATCTAAAGGTTATGCAATTCCTGACTATCCGGAAAACCCAGCGACTGAAGAAGAAAAAACAATCAAAGCTCGTTATGGCAAATGCCTAGGTTCAGCAGTAAACCCTGTTCTTCGTGAAGGTAACTCTGACCGTCGTGCTCCTGCTGCCGTTAAAAATTACGCTAAGAAACACCCTCACTCAATGAGCGAGTGGAAACAATGGTCGCAAACTCACGTTTCACACATGGAAGAAGGTGACTTCTACCACGGTGAAAAGTCAATGACGCTTGACCGTCCACGCAATGTAAAAATGGAACTTATCACAAACAGTGGTAAGAGCATTGTTCTTAAGCCAAAAGTTGCGCTTCAAGAAGGCGAAATCATTGACTCAATGTTCATGAGCAAAAAAGCGCTTTGCGACTTCTATGAGAAACAACTTGATGACTGCCGTGAAGCAGGAATTTTATTCTCATTACACGTAAAAGCGACAATGATGAAAGTTTCACACCCGATCGTTTTCGGTCACTGTGTGAAAATCTACTATAAAGAAGCTTTCGAAAAACACGGTAAGTTGTTTGACGAATTAGGTATTAACGTAAATAACGGTATGGCTGGGTTATACGAGAAAATCGAAACTCTTCCAACCTCATTACGTGAAGAAATCATTGAAGATTTACATGCTTGCCAAGAACACCGTCCTGCACTTGCGATGGTTGACTCAGCAAAAGGCATCACTAACTTCCATTCACCTAACGACATCATCGTAGATGCTTCTATGCCTGCAATGATCCGTGCTGGTGGTAAAATGTGGGGTGCTGATGGTAAGCAATACGATGCTAAAGCAGTAATGCCAGAATCAACATTTGCCCGTATTTACCAAGAAATGATCAATTTCTGTAAATGGCATGGTAACTTTGATCCAAAAACAATGGGTACAGTACCAAACGTTGGTTTGATGGCTCAAAAAGCTGAAGAATACGGTTCTCACGACAAGACTTTTGAAATTCCTGAAGCAGGTATTGCAAATATTACTGATCTTGACACTGGTGAAGTGTTATTGACTCAAAATGTTGAAGAAGGCGATATCTGGCGTATGTGTCAGGTGAAAGACGCTCCGATTCGTGACTGGGTAAAACTTGCAGTAACTCGTGCACGTAACTCAGGCATGCCTGCGATCTTCTGGCTTGACCCATACCGTCCACACGAAAATGAATTGATCAAGAAAGTACAGAAGTACTTAAAAGATCACGATACGACTGGTCTTGATATCCAGATCATGTCTCAAGTACGTGCAATGCGTTACACACTTGAGCGTGTAGTTCGTGGCCTCGATACAATTTCTGTAACCGGTAACATCTTACGCGACTACTTAACTGACTTGTTCCCAATTATGGAACTTGGTACTTCTGCGAAAATGTTGTCTATCGTTCCGCTTATGGCGGGTGGTGGCATGTACGAAACTGGTGCGGGTGGTTCAGCACCTAAACACGTACAACAACTTGTTGAAGAAAACCACTTACGTTGGGATTCGCTTGGTGAGTTCCTTGCGCTTGCAGTTTCTTTAGAAGAAATGGGTATTAAAGAAAATAATGCTCGTGCGAAGTTACTTGCGAAGACACTTGATGAAGCGACTGGTAAATTGCTTGACAATGACAAGTCTCCATCACGTCGTACAGGCGAACTTGACAACCGTGGCAGCCACTTCTACTTGTCACTTTACTGGGCAGAAGCACTTGCTGCACAGAACGAAGATGCTGAGTTGAAAGCTAAATTTGCTCCACTTGCAAAAGCATTAGCTGAAAACGAACAGAAGATCGTTGCTGAGCTTGCTCAAGTACAAGGTAAACCAGCTGATATCGGTGGTTACTATGCAGTTGACCCAGCGAAAGTAAGCGCTGTAATGCGTCCAAGTGCTACATTCAATGCAGCGCTTTCAACTGTTCAGGCTTAATTACTAATTCATTAGTACATAGCTAAAAGCCGGTGCTTATGCACCGGCTTTTTATTTTTATAAAATAAAAGCCATTAAAAAAAGCCCACTAACGTGAGCTTTAAAACTTAAATATTTTTATCGGCTATTGCGGCTACGACCACGTGGTGCTTTGGTATTTGGACGCGTTGTACCGTTAGTCTTACGACGCGGTTTTTCACTTTCATCCATTTGCCAAATACGCTTTGTACCAGATTTTTTCGCAGAACCATCTTTGTTCTTGCGAACCATTGGCTTACCGCCAGTGCCACCCGGTTTTTTCACATATGAACGTGAACGATAAGGTTGTTCAGCTGGAACATCTTTAAAGTCAGGGTAGAGTAGAGGCTCAATTTCTTTGGTTTCGCCCGGTTGTAATCCCAATTGAACTAAGTCAATCGTACCAATTTTTGTACGAATGAGACGTAAAGTCGGAAAACCTACCGCAGAGGTCATGCGACGAACTTGGCGGTTACGACCTTCACAAATAGAGATTTCAATCCAAGATGTTGGAATGCTGGCACGGTAACGTACAGGAGGATCGCGGTCCCATAACCATTCAGGCTCACTTACCTTAATTGCTTTAGCTGGTAAAGTCATACCATCATTAAGCTCTACACCCTTACGAAGCTGCTCGAGTGCTTCTTCGGTTACATCGCCATCAACTTGAACTAAATACGTTTTGTATTTTTTATTCGCAGGGTTGGTAATGAACTGATTCAAACCACCATGATCAGTTAAGAAAACTAAACCCTCAGAGTCCATATCAAGACGGCCTGCTATGCGCAAAGTCGGGTCATCTACAAAGTCAGAGACCGTCATGTGTGCTTCGTCTTTACGAAACTGGGAGAGAACGTCATATGGTTTGTTGAGAATGACGATTTTCATAAAAAATGACTTCTTCTTTCAAATAAGCGGTAAAAACATTGAGCTATATTTAAGTGCGAAATTTGCTTATTTCCCACATAAATCTCAAAAAGGGTTAAATTCGATTAAGCTATTATGCGTTAATAAAAGTTGAAAGTATTGTTTATCGATAATTATTTTTGTTTGGTTAGTTAAATATTATAAAAGGGAGAATCTACATAATGGGTTATCAGAAGATCGTGGTTCCTGCCGACGGTGATAAAATTACAGTAAAAGCAGACCTGTCACTGAATGTACCAAATCATCCAATTATTCCTTTCATTGAGGGTGACGGTATTGGTGTAGATATTACACCGGCAATGAAAAAAGTTGTTGATGCGGCAATTTTAAAAGCCTATGGCGGCAAACGCTCTATTGAATGGATGGAAGTGTATTGCGGTGAAAAGGCCAATAAAATTTACGGTACTTATATGCCGGAAGAAACCTTTGAAGCGCTGCGTGAATTTGTAGTTTCAATTAAAGGCCCTTTAACTACACCAGTCGGTGGTGGTATTCGTTCACTCAACGTTGCACTACGTCAAGAACTGGATTTGTATGTATGTGTACGTCCTGTGCGTTGGTTCCAAGGCGTCCCTTCACCCGTTCAACATCCTGAGTTAACTGACATGGTGATTTTCCGTGAAAACTCGGAAGATATTTATGCAGGTATTGAATGGAAAGCAGATTCTGAAGAAGCTAAAAAAGTTATTAAATTCCTTCAAGAAGAAATGGGGGTCACAAAAATCCGTTTCCCTGAAGGATGTGGTATTGGTATTAAACCTGTTTCCAAAGAAGGAACACAGCGTTTAGTTCGTAAGGCTATTCAGTTTGCAATAGATAATGACAAACCTTCGGTGACTCTTGTTCATAAAGGCAATATTATGAAATATACCGAAGGTGCCTTTAAAGAATGGGGGTATGAGTTAGCACTAGATCGTTTCGGTGGTGAATTAATCGATGGCGGCCCATGGGTTAAAATTAAGAATCCTAAAAATGGTAAAGACATCATTATTAAAGACGTGATCGCAGATGCTTTCTTACAACAGATCTTGATGCGTCCTGCTGACTATTCTGTAATTGCAACCCTTAATTTAAATGGTGACTATATTTCCGATGCATTAGCAGCAGAAGTAGGGGGAATCGGGATTGCGCCAGGTGCGAATATTGGTGGAGCTATTGCAGTGTATGAAGCAACGCATGGCACTGCACCTAAATATGCTGGGCAAGATAAAGTCAACCCGGGTTCAATTATTCTCTCTGCTGAAATGATGCTCCGTGATATGGGGTGGACAGAAGCAGCGGACCTGATTATTAAAGGTATTTCAGGGGCGATTGCAGCTAAAACCGTAACTTACGATTTTGAGCGTTTAATGCCGGGAGCGACCTTGTTACGTTGCTCAGAATTTGGCGATGCCATAATTCAGCACATGGAAGATTAAACTTTCATAGAAAAGCCCTCAATTGAGGGCTTTTAAAGTCTTTAGATTTATAATTTTGAAAAATAATAAAAAATAAGAATATTAAACGTTAAAATTTTAGCTAAGAATTAGCCGTATAGGCCCACAATATACATGCTAATATCGTTAAACTCAGCAATATTAAGCCTTGCCCATGATGTGTTGCATACAGTGGTACATTTCCAATGGTATGCGTCATTTTGTAGTTTAGAATAGGCCGAATACAAAAGAAAAAAAGCGGTAATGATAAAATCACTGTATTACTAATTTTAATTGTATGGCGAAAATAGTAACTAAATAGTCCTATTAGGGCGGCATACAATAATGTTTTGAATAGCACCTCTCCACTGGTGTATATATCTATACCGAGATAAAAATTAAACTTCCATATCAGAAGACTAACTGTAGCAATTATTGCGATAATACCTACAACAACGGCATTTGCTGGGTTTGATACATTGAACATTTTTAGAGTTTTTAATTGATATAAATTAATTTGCTTAAAATATATATTATAAAAACATATAGTACAGTGACGATTTTTAACTTTATAAAACTCCCTAAAAATCCTCATTTAGACATTTTGAGACTCAAGCGAGTTTGAGGTTGTTTCTTTAAATACCCATAAGGCAAAACAAAATATGATCACGATGAGTAGCCCTAAACTTTGACCATGACCTGAGAGATAAAACGGAACATCTGGGATAGTTTGAATGGCCTTGTAGTCAAGAATTGGCTCTAGCCAAAAGTAGGCAAATGGAACGGCAATTAAAAATTGTGTTGTAAACTCAATATGATTGCGTGTTAAAAAGCCCAAAATAGCTGCTGTGACAATATAGATAACAATCCTTACCGAGACTTCGTATGATGTGGTCATATCCAGTGCAAAGATGGTCTGACATTTAAATGCCAGTAATAAAACACCGATAAAAGCGAACATCGCCAAGAGCTTTAAAAGCTCATCAATATAATTGTTATTGCTCATGTTTTGCTCAATTTTAAGTATTAAAAATTATAAATTTTGACTGAATATAGATCAGAAAATAGCTCTCTACATTGACATAATATGACATTTTTTGTCAGTTAAGCGTTTTTAATAAGCGTACTAAAATAGCTGTTATGCGGTTTGTTCTACTGATCTATTCATTAATTTTTATTTTGACAATATACGATTATTCAATGGAAAAGCCCCTTATATATAGGGGCTTTTTTTATTGCATAAATTCCGGATGCTTCTGGGGCTTAGAGATACCAATTTTCTTTTGATAACTCTGGTCTAGGGCTTGAATAATAAGAACGAAAGCAACTAGAAATAAAGGAAAGAGCAGAGTTTTCATGATTTGGTTTCTCCGAGAGTGGTGGGTATGGAAGAACGGGTGCGAACTAAAAGGATTAAAGCGAATAGCAAAACAATGCCACCCATTAAGAACAGGTGTGCATAAGACCAATGCAAGTGATGCAAGGTACTAATCACTACGCCACCTAATAACTGAGTGCTGGCAAACCCAATGGTGGCAAGGCTCCAGATTTTTTGATAACGCTGTTCATAAATCTGTAGCAGGCTATAAGAGCTAATAAATACGGTGGCAGGTGTGAGTAAACCTGTAAGAAAGGACGATAAAGTGAGCAAAGCAGTAGCATGTGAAAAAAAAGGTAGGGCAACTGCCAAGCAATAGACACCGTATAGACATTTAATTGCCTGCAAATATCCAATAAGGCGGCTTAAACAATACGCCACAAAGGCGCCAATACAACTTCCAACCCCATAAAGAACCCAAAATAAGTTTCGTTGTTGCAATGGAAAATGTAGGGTTCCCGATAAATAGTCCATCCAAAACAAAGAGTGAGGGATATATGCAAAAGCACTGCACATATAAGCAATAATAATGACCAGTCCTAAACGTGAATGTTTGAAGTTTTGAGGAGCGTGATTGGCCGTTTGAACGGACTCGGTAGGTGGGTGCCTTAATAACTGAAAAAGTACCAAACTGCCAATAATGGAAATGGCGGCAAAAATTTCCCAGACATATTGAACAGGCATATTTTTAAGTGCAGGAATAATGAGAGTGGCAGATAACACGCCTGCGCCAATACCACTAAACCCTAAAAAATTGACTTTGAGCCTTTGGCTAATTGCAATATTTTTCATGGCAAAGCTAGGTGCCAAAATCATGAGTAGGCCACCTGCGATACCTGAAATGGTGCGCCAGAGAACAAACCAAGCCAAAGGCATGTGTATAAAAGAACAGCAGAGTAGGCTTAAGCTACCTAAAACCGCCGAAGTTATAATCAAAGCGGGTATAGATTTTTCTTTAATGCTAAACAGTGCCAATAATGCGCCAACCAGATAGCCCAATAAATTTGCACTTCCTAAATAGCTTGCAAAATCATGAGTCCATCCATATTGCACAATCATAATAGGCATGAGTGCGGTATAGGAAAATCTAAAAATACCAATTCCTAGGCAAGTCGCTAAAAAGACAAGCAGGCTCATTCGATAGAATGTAGACATGAGAAATCTCTCAATTTTTTTATTATTAAAAGCGAGTTTATTTATCATTAGAAATGATTTAATATTATATTAATTATCTTGTTTTGAGATGGTGGCATGTTGCTTAAGTCTTTAGAGTTTTTTTTAGCGGTTGCAGAGAGTGGAAGTTTTTCATTGGCTGCACAAAAAATGTGTACGGTTCAATCCAATATCACGAGCCACGTGAAAAAGCTTGAAGAAGAGTTAGGTGTGATTTTATTAAATCGTCATAACCCCGTTACATTAACCAATGCAGGACACCAGCTACATGGTTATGCTGTGCAAATGATCGCACTGCATAATAAAGCGAAGACAATCTTCCGAGAAGGTGATATTGACCCGAATGAAACTATTCGTTTGGGCAGTATGGAAACGACAGCAGCAATACGACTTCCGCAATTGCTTAATGAATGTATGCAGCAACATCCGAATTTGCCGCTTGAACTTCAAACTCACCCGACAGGATATTTGTTAAATGCTGTGCAACAAGGAGAAATCGATTGTGCTTTTGTTGCTTCTAAATATGTGATTCCAGAGCTATATAGTTTTCCGGTGTGGCAAGAACAACTGGTTTTGGTTTGCCCAAAACAACAAATTGATTTTCCCGACATTGCCACCCTCGCAAAGACTCGATTTATTGCATTTCGACAAGGATGTTCCTATCGGCATGCAATTGAGTTGTTTTTAAATGATCACAGTGTGCCACCTTCGCAAATTATGGAAATGGGCAGTCTGGATGGCATTGTAAGCTGTGTGGAATTAGGTGTCGGTTTTGCTTTATTGCCAAAGTCATATCTGAATAAAGTAGCCGATAAAGTCTCATTAAGTTGTTTTGAAATTAACACTGAATCTGCACATTTCACTACTTATTTGGTCGCTCAGCCTCCTGAAACATGGGGCAGTAATTTAAAGCAGTTTATTTGTTTTATTGAGCAACAATTTATACAGAAATGCGCTTAATTTTTATACATAAATATCTAACGTAACTTATGTTTTAAAAGTGATATATATGTATTTAAAAGTCATTTTATATTCTCATTCAGATCGGTAATGATCTGCATGCTAGAAAATTGTTGAAAAGGGTAGTTTATATAGGCCGGCTATGGTCAAATATGCCCCCTTAAAAGATGACACAAGCAATAATTTGGAGTTTGGGAATGAATATACCCTTAATCATCAATATTGTGGTTTTTGTCGGGTTAATATTTTTACTCGCCCAAACACGTAAAACGGACTGGAGCTTATCTAAAAAAGTTCTAGCTGGCTTAATTTTAGGTGTAGTGTTTGGTTTAGGACTACATTTGATTTATGGCGGTGGCCATCCGATTCTTGCTGAATCTATTAGCTGGTTTAATATTGTTGGTAACGGCTATGTAAAACTTTTACAAATGGTCGTGATGCCTTTGGTCTTTGTTTCGATTTTAGGTGCGGTAGCGAAGCTACACCAAGCTTCTTCTTTAGGAAAAATCAGCTTCTACACCATCGGGACTTTGTTATTTACCACACTCATCGCTGCGCTGGTTGGGGTATTTGTGACGAACTTGTTTGGTTTAACTGCCAAAGGTTTGGTACAAGGGGCGGCTGAAACAGCTCGACTTACTGCAATTCAGACTGACTATGTGGGTAAAGTAACAGACTTAAGTGTACCGCAATTTATTCTTTCTTTTATTCCGAGTAACCCTTTTGCTGAGTTAACGGGTGCAAATCCGACTTCAATTATTAGCGTGGTTATCTTTGCTGTCTTTTTAGGGATAGCAGCACTCAACCTAATGAAAGATGACGCAGAAAAAGGTCAACGTATTCTGACGGCTATTCAAACATTACAGTCTTGGGTAATGAAGCTTGTTCGTTTAGTGATGACGCTTACACCATATGGTGTTTTTGCCCTTATGACGAAAGTTGTGGCAAGTTCAAATGTCGCAGATATCTTGAACCTAGGTGGTTTCTTGGTGGCGTCTTATTTAGGTTTGGCGATTATGTTCGTCGTACATGCCATTATTTTGACTGTGACCGGTGTTTCTCCACTTAAGTTCTTCAAGAAAGTTGCTCCGGTTCTAACATTCGCGTTTACGAGTCGTTCAAGTGCTGCAAGTATTCCACTGAGCATTGAAGCGCAAACTCGTCGTTTGGGTGTGCCTGAGTCTATTGCAAGTTTCTCTGCTTCTTTTGGTGCCACTATTGGACAAAATGGTTGTGCGGGTTTATATCCAGCCATGCTCGCAGTCATGGTTGCGCCAACTATGGGTATTAACACCCTAGACCCAATGTGGATTGCTTCGTTAGTGGGTATTGTGACTTTAAGTTCAATTGGCGTAGCAGGTGTTGGTGGTGGTGCAACTTTCGCAGCATTGATCGTACTTCCTGCTATGGGCTTACCTGTAACATTGGTTGCTCTTCTTATTTCAATTGAACCACTCATTGATATGGGACGTACTGCGTTAAACGTAAATGGTTCGATGACTGCTGGTGTAGTTACAAGCCAATTTATGGGGCAGACCGACAAAGCTATAATGAATAGCGAAGATGAAATTGAATTAACTCAACATCATTAAGAGTTAATATTAAACGGCTCTTCACTCTGGATGAGCCGTTTTTTTATATGTGTAACTTGCGACTGTGATGTTAATTTTTAAAAAACTGTATCTGTTTTTCTTTTAAATAATTTTCGAAAATGAGCCTATTAAGAAAGAGAGCACTAACATGAAAATGTATCAAGTCGATGCTTTTACCAAAGAGTTATTTCGTGGAAATCCGGCTGCTGTGATTGTTGGAAAAGAGTGGCCAGATGCAGATTTAATGCAAAAGATAGCACTTGAAAATAACTTATCTGAGACTGCTTTTGTAAAAATTATAGACTCTAAAAATTATGAAATACGTTGGTTTACTCCAACGGTTGAGGTGGATTTTTGCGGGCATGCGACTCTTGCGAGTGCTTTCGTATTATTTAAAGATTTTACTGAGAAAAAGACTCTTAATTTTCATGTACGAAACTTAGGTTTGTTTGTAGTTCATCAAGATGAAGACGGCAAAATCAGAATGGATTTTCCAATTCGTAAAGCTCAGCAAGTTGAAGATTATCCGGCTATTTTACGTCAAGCATTAACAAAACCGTTTAAAGCGGTTTATCAAAATATTCAAGCCTACATCGTTGAATATGAGTCAGTGCAAGATGTGTTAGATGAGCAACCTGACATGAACTTACTTAAAGCCTTAGGTAAGCGGACTGCAATTACAACTACAGCAATGGATGTTGCAATCACCTCAAAAGCTGACGATCAATATGACTGTGTTTCTCGTTATTTTGCACCTGTCGCAGGCATTGATGAAGACCCGGTTACTGGTTCAATTCATACCGCAATAGCGCCGCTATGGGCAGAGAAACTCGCTAAAAATAATATTGTGGCCTATCAGGCTTCTAGCCGTGGAGGCGTATTGTATTGTAATGTCTTAAATCAGGAACGTATTGAAATTTCGGGATATGGCAAACTTTATATGCAAGCCGAAATTTTTCCTTAAAATATAAGGCCGTTTAAATAAACGGCTTTTTTTTCAAATCTTTACTATGAAAGTCAGCTCAAATTTCCTACTATAGTCACACAACTATTGATTTTTTATTATTCAAATTAATTGGTATTTATATGTTTATGCAGTTTAAACAACTGACTCTCTCCCTATGTATTTTTGGTTTAAGTGCTGCCTCTTTTGCACAAACAACATTAGTAAAAAGTAAGCAAAATGTTGAGGAATATAAATTAGATAATGGTTTTCGGGTAGTGCTTGCGCCGAATGACAAAGAAAATAAAATCTTTATTAATACCATTTATTTAACGGGTTCTTTAAATGATCCACAGGGTAAAAGTGGTTTAGCACATTTACTCGAACATTTAGCATTTAAAGGCACGCAAAATGTAAAAGGTGAAGAATTCCAACGCCGTTTAGATCAATATACGTTAATGACGAATGCGAGCACGGATTACTATTCAACCAAATACACCAATATTGTCCGTCCAGAAAAAACAGCACTCGATCAAGTGCTGTACCTTGAATCTGAGCGCATGGACAAATTAGTTCTACAAGAAAAATTTGTGCCTTCTGAAATTGAAATCGTAAAGCGTGAACGTGAAGTCCGTATGGATCAGCCTTTTGCTGTCTTGATGGATCAAATGTGGAAGTCGGCTTATGGTAATCAATATCTAGGTCGATTACCGATTGGTGATTTACCTGAGCTTAAGTCAATTAAAATGCCTGAGTTGAACCAGTTCTATCGCAGTTGGTATGCGCCTAATAATGCGGTCATGGTGATTTCAGGCAAGTTTGATAAAACTGATGTTTTAAAAACGATAGACCAATATTTTAGCCCAATTCCTGCAAGAGCTGTGCCTAAGCCTGTTCAAGTGCCTGTGTTAGATTCTACAAAACTCAAAAACCGTGAGTTTGTGGTGAAAAAGGGTAGTGATTTGGCCAAATTCCATATCTATATGGATGGTAAAAACACAAAAATTCAACCGGAACTGGCTTTCGCACCTATGTTGTATACCATGCAGCCAAGTGGTCATTTGTACCAAAATATGGTTGAAACAGGTGTTAGTACAGACGTTCAGGCATCAACATGGCTAGATCAAGATTTTAACGTCGTATTTTTAGGTGCTATTTATTCACCAAAAAATGACCCTAAAAAAGTTGAAAGCGCTTTACTCTCAGGAATTGAAAAGGGTAAACCTTTTACAGAGACTGAGCTAAATCGTGTAAAAAGCTTAATGAAAACGCAAGGTGAGTTAGTCAATAAAGATGCCGTTGCTTTGGGTTCGCGTCTAAGTGATTACACTGTAGCGGATGGGCAATGGGACCAATATTTTAAAGATTTAGATTCAATTGATAAAGTGAAGCTCAATGAGGTAAATCAAACCTTAAAACAGTTCCTTGTTGCAGGTCATCGTATTGATGGCGATATTTTGCCAACACCAGAAGACCAAAAGAAAGCATTACAACTCGACGCAAAAGATAAGCCTAAAACATTAGATCAAACAGATGTTAAAGCAGAGCCTTTAAAAGATCCGAAAGTTTATCAACAAGAAGTTGCCGAGTTTTTAAAAACGTCTAAGCAATATGCCGAAAGTAATGAGAAAAAGATCATTCGCGGAAAACTTAAAAATGGAATGAAGTATGCTTTATTCCCTGTAGAAACCCGTGATGATCGTACCTATGCCACCATTACTATGGATTTTGGTACTGAAAAATCTTTATTCGATAAAGGTACGGTTGTTGATTTAACTTCATATTTATTGCTTCGCGGTTCTGATAAATATAGCTTGCAAGATATTGCCGATAAATCGATTGATGCAGGTGGCGCGGCTTATGCGAGTGCCGATGGCAATGGCATGACCATTAATATTCAATCTAAAACTGAAAAGTTTGATGAGTTTTTCAAGTTTGTTCTAGAGGTCATGAAAAATCCTAAATTTGAACAATCTCAATTTGACTTAATTAAATCTCAAAGCTTATCTAGTCTTGATCGTCCTTATACAGAACCGGATGTGGTAGCAGGTCTAACATTATCTCGCTTGGTAGAAGAATACCAGCCGGGTGATTTGCGTTATCACTTTGAACCGGAGCTGGCTAAAAAACAATTAAAGAATGTGACTCAAGAACAAGTCAAAGAGCTTTATCAGCATTTCTTTGCCATGAATCATGCACAAATTGCGATTACAGGTGCATTTGATGCCCAAAAAATGAAAAAGCTATTGAATCAAGAGTTCGGAAGCTGGAATAGCAAACAACCGTATGAAAAAATCTTGATTCAGCACGTTGATTTCCCTGCTCAGCAAGTACATGTCTTATCTGAGCAGCGTGAGTTTGGTAGTTATCAAAGTGTACTTGCCTTACCAGTTGGGAAAAACCATCCTGACGCTTCTGCATTAATTTTAATGAATTACATTTTGGGTGAATCTCAAATTTCTTCACGTTTGGCTCAAGAGCTTCGTGAAAAAAATGCATTGGTATATGGTTTTGGTACTGGTTTGCAATTAGATCGAGACACGAATGTAGGTGCGTTAAGCATTAGTGCAAATTATACGGCTGGTCGCTCGGCACAAGTTTCTGCTTCAGTTCATAAGGTTCTAAATGACTTAATTACTCATGGTATTACAGAGCAGGAGCTTGCAGCAGCGAAGGCGGATATCATGAAGAAACGTGTTACTGCCTTAGAAGATGAACGTAATATTCATGGTATGCTAAATCTAGAGCTTGAGTCAGGTAAAACATTACTTGACCGTGTTAAACATGATCAAGAGTTAACAAAGTTAACGGTTGCTGATGTGAACGCAGTTATTAAAAAATATATTAAACCTTCAAATCTTGTTGAAGTTATGGCTGACCAGTATGGTCAAGCACAAAAGCAGTAAATAATTGCCAAATAAAAAGCCACTTCATGTGGCTTTTTATTTGAGTGGTAAAATATTTTAATGGTCGTGTTTGTGAGTATGAAAATCTTCATTCTTACGGAAACGTAAGTAGTTATCGAACTGTTCACAATACTCATCAAAGTTATCTTCAAGCATCATTTGGAACTGTTGAAGAAGATAAGACATCACCTGATCTTTTGCATCACGCATTTCATTACCATCTTTAAAATTATTGGCAGCCACCCATGTATTAAAACGAGCAGTTGCAAATAACATGGCTGCGCTCACTTGACCACGAAGCTCGGCCGGGTCTGGCTTTTGGCCTTTTGGCGGGCGACAAAAATCATTTGCTTGTTTAATGAATTCATCCGCACGCTCAAAGAAAACAGCATTTAACGCTTCTTCTTCAGTAATATCTGTTGCATTAATCTTTTGAGACATGACTTATTCCCGCAAAAATAGAGCTGCTTATTATAGGCAAAGCCTTGCGGAAACAAAACCTTTGCCTTAGTCTGTAAATAGCCTAAGTATTGGGAGTTATAATATGCAAGATGCAATTGCCGTTCAAAGTCTAAAAACAGACATTGCTTTATTACGCCAGCATATTTTTCCACCCCAATATTTGGAGCATGTAGAAGGGCTGCCAATTTATTATGGTTTGCAAGAAGAAGTCTTGGCCTATTACCAACAATGGAAAGATTTAATAGAAAGGGCACAAGAGCTTTTTCAACCTTTTATGGAAGATGAATTACCAGATGCAATTCATTTACCAAGCCATCTAAACTTACCCTTATTCTTTTTCCATGTAGACCGAATTCGGATTAATAAAACACGCGCAAAAGAATCAAAAACTTTCCGTGGTGTGGCCAGTCTTATTGAAAAATGTGGGCAGTTTGACACAGACCAGATATTTACCATGCAAGAATGGTTGCAGAGTGATGATACCGCAGCGCTAGTTGCACACCGTGAATTTATTGATTTACGGACGTATGTATTCCAGCATGGTCAAAGTGAATATACGCGTTCACGGTTTTATACCAATGGTATTGTGTTAGGGGTAGAGCCACACTTTAAACTCGTCGATGCTCGCGATAAACCAAGAAAACAGCGTAGTGATAGCTATAGCGATCCATTAGCAGATAACGGTGTATGGAAAGTATTTGGTAAATACAGATAAAAATTCGCGGCATATTTGCCGCGACTTCAAGATTCTTACCAAAATGTTTTTGCCTGTTTAAATTTTTGCAAAGCTTCGGCAGACTGATTTTGTAAATAAGGTTGTTTGGCTTTAACCCATCCTAATGCAAACCAAAAATGTGGGTCGTGTTCAATCGTTTTATTAAATAGATCTTCGGCAATAAATAAGTCGTTATAAAGTCCTAAAGTATTTTGCACAGGCTGTAATTGTTTTAAAAACTGCTGAACATTTTTACGAGGATATAAGCTCGATATAAACTCAATGGAGTAACGAAGCTGTTTGGCTTTCTTGCGCGTTCTGTGCTGTTCGGTGACTTCAAGCTCAGTGAAATGATCGGCATTACTCACCACTTGATGATGTAACTTATCTAAGCTTTTTCCTATATATTTTTTCAATTTTCCTTTGGCATTTTGATCGTCTTCTTCTGAATAGGCAAATGCTAATAAGGCGAGTATAAGCTTAATGGTATCTGCGGATTTAAACAGCGTGGCAAGGTCTTTTAATGGCTGTTCAGAGATCGGAAGTAAAAGCTCAGGTGAACCATGCTGCACAATCATAGGTAAAATTTCGGTACGAATGGCATCTTCGTCTCGCGTGTCCCCAAGCTGACGGAACAGTTCGGCAATTTGCTCTTCCCACACAGGGTTTAACTCGTCTGACCATGCTGAAAAATGTTTTAGTGCACTACGTAAACGGCGTAAGCTTACGCGTGCCTGATGAATGTGCTCAGCCTCGGCAACTCCATCGGCAATTGCGGCCATGTTAGGCAAGAATTGTCCCAAACAGTTTTCTACAATCTTTTTGAGTGCCTGTTCTGCTGAAATGTCTTTATCTAAGTTCAGATTTTTTGCGTGAACAGCCGGTGAAGCAGCTTGACCCAATGCGAGTAAATTACCGCGCTCGGCTTTACTTCTCACATCGAGCCAAAGTTCATAACGATTAATCCATTGCTGAGCAAATTGAATCAGTGTTTTTACTGCACCTTGTTTAAGTTCGAACTCAACTTCGCAAATTTTGCTTTGTGCTGTTGCTGTTTTTACGACGCCGTCATCGAGACAGACTTCAATTGCCGTGTCATTTGCTTCAAAAACATGATAGGTACGTTGTACATCAGTCTCAAACTGTAAGCTTAGCTTTTCGACTTCAGAGCCTAAAGCTTGAGTAACCAAATCTGTGACGGCTTTATTGTCTTTATATAACTCAAGGTCTAAGACAGGTTCTTGATCGCATTTTCCTAAAAAAACTTCTTCTTCGACACGATGTAAATGACTTTGGCCGGCAGCCTTAAAGGTTTGTACCCACAGATCATTTTCTTTACGTAAGCGTAAGGCCATACCATTTTTTGCAAGTAGGCGGTCTGGCGTATCGTAATACTTGGCCTGTAAATGAATATACTGTGCTTTATGTTTTTTTAAATATTGCTGGACGGTTTTTTTCTTCGATTCAGGTAACTGAAACTTAAGCTCAACTTCAACCATAACAGATCTCCCTGAATCAGGTATTTAAACTATCTTGAATAAGTATAATAGCTTAACGCTAAAAATAATGTTTTTGATAGAGAAAGTTACAATCAAACATATGACGCTACACTTTTATTTAGGTGTACAATCAGGTGATGTTTTGATCAAATAAAAATCAGGAAGATGATCGTGAATGCACCCGTAAATTTTAATCATGAAACTCAGCCAGAGTTTGAGTTACCTATTAAAAACTATCAGGAATTTTATCGTTTTTATTTAACTGAACACCGTAATATTATGAGCAGACGCTTACATGCGGTGGGAAGTAGCATTGGTCTATACTTTTTTTCAAAAGCTATTCGTAAGAAACAGGCCAAATACGCACTCTATGGTTTAGTTTCTGGCTATACATGTGCATGGGTTGGACATTTTATGTTTGAAAAAAATAAACCTGCCAGTTTTAAACAACCGCTTTATAGCTTTATTTCTGATTGGCGAATGCTCTCCGATGTTGCGACTGGTCGGTTAAGTTTAATTGATCGCAAGCACGATAAAATTCCAAGTTAATTTTTATTTCTATTTTTAATATACCGATTGGTACTGATAAGCCTATATCAATCGGTACTTATGATGACTTATAAATCCGTTATACTAGCGAAGTTTTTAAAAAGCGAGAGTAGAGTATGCGCGGTTTATACCTCATTACCAATGATGACCCAATCCAATTATTATTAGAAAAATTAGACGCCGCACTCGCAACCCGTCAAATCGCAATTTTACAGTACCGCCGTAAAAAAATAGACAAAGCCGAACAGCCTGCTGAAGTTGAACAGATTAAACAGTTATGTGAAAAATATCAGGTTCCTTTTGTCATTAATGATGACCTAAAACTGGCTGCTCAGTTTGGTTTAGGTGTGCATTTAGGCCAAAGTGACGGTGAAATTACCGATGCAAAATCGCAGTTACCAGAAGGTGTCATTATTGGCCGTACTTGCTTAAACTCTTTAGAGCTTGCCCAAAAAGCAATTGCCGATGGCGCAACTTATGTTGCCTTTGGTGCGGTTTATGCAACTGCCACTAAACCGGAAGCTGGCAATGTAGGTATAGAAGTGATTAAGCAAGCAGCAGCTCAATATGATTTACCTATTTGTGCAATTGGTGGTTTGACTGTTGAAAATTCAAAACCCGTGATTGAGGCTGGAGCTGACCTCTGTGCAGTCATTAGTGATATATTAGGTCGATCAACTGCTGAAATTCCTGCCCGTGTACAAGCGTGGGCACAATTATTTTCTTAAGCTTTCAAAATTATTTTTTAGATATTTAAGACGAGCATTTCCATGAGTTTATCTCCAAAGCAAGAACAGTTATTTAAACAAGCCAGCAAACACATTCCAGGTGGTGTGAACTCTCCGGTACGTGCCTTTAATGGCGTTGGAGGCACACCGGTTTTCATTGAGAAAGCCAAAGGTGCGTATTTGTGGGATGTAGATGGTAAGCGCTATGTAGATTATGTTGGCTCTTGGGGACCAATGATTTTGGGCCATGCTCATCCGGATATTATTAAGGCTGTGCAAACAGCAGCAGAAGATGGCTTAAGTTTTGGTGCACCAACCGTACACGAAACAACGTTGGCAGATATTATTTGTGAAATCATGCCATCTATTGAATTGGTACGTATGACCAACTCTGGTACAGAAGCGACCATGACTGCTATTCGTTTAGCACGTGGTTATACTGGCCGTGACAAGATCGTGAAGTTTGAGGGTTGTTACCACGGGCACTCTGACTCATTGTTAGTAAAAGCAGGTTCTGGTTTATTAACTAAAGGTGAGGGCGAACCAACATCAAAAGGTGTACCAGCTGACTTTGCTAAACATACTTTAACACTGCCATATAACGATATTGCAGCATTAAAAGAATGTTTTGCTAAATTTGGTCATGAAATTGCGGGCGTCATTATTGAACCTGTTGCAGGTAATATGAATATGGTGAAACCAATTGATGGTTTCTTACAAGCGATTCGTGATGTGTGTGATGAATACAAATCTGTATTTATTATTGACGAAGTAATGACAGGTTTCCGCGTTGCATTGGGCGGTGCTCAGTCAGTTTATAACGTTAAACCTGACTTAACGACTTTGGGTAAAATTATTGGTGCTGGTTTACCTGTAGGGGCCTTTGGCGGTAAGCGTGAAATCATGGAATGCATCGCACCTTTAGGGGGTGTATACCAAGCGGGGACTTTATCTGGTAACCCACTTGCTATGCGTGCTGGTATCGAAATGTTTAAACATTTACGTCAACCGGACTTTTATAGCAAATTATCTGCTCAACTTGAAAAGTTACTTGCAGGCTTACAAGCAGCAGCAGATGAAGCGGGTATTCCATTTAAAACTCAGCAAGCTGGCGCAATGTTTGGGCTTTACTTTACTGACCAAGAAGACATCACAAGCTTTGACTCAATGTTGGCATGTGATATTGAAGCTTTCAAAAAGTTCTTCCATGGCATGTTAAAGCGTGGCGTAAACTTGGCGCCGTCTGCATTTGAAGCAGGCTTTATTTCATCTGCTCATTCTGATGAAGATATCGAATTTACCATTCAGGCTGCAAAAGAAACCTTCGCCGAAATGAAGTAAGCAAAAAAGCCCGTTTTAAACGGGCTTTTTAATTTGAGCTATTTTTTATTTGTAGAGAACAATGTTTTATCCCTTACCTCGAAAAATCCAGTTAGCCGCAAGTACTTCAAATTGGCCTATTGAATCTACGCGAAGCATATTGCTCCTAGTCGGGCTAGATGATCTTGAAAATATATCTGATTGGGCGCATCAGCCATTAGTCGATCATTTAGAAATGCTAAGTAAAAGAGCACAAGCACTCGAAATTCCGGTCATGATGATTCAGTCATCTCAACTTCAACAGGCCATGTTACAGCTTGGGCAGCACTTGTCATCAAACACTCAGGCACAGGTAATTATGGCGGGGAATTTATCACCGCTATTTAAGCAAGTCATGCAGCTTGTTTTATCCATTACCGATTATGTAGCTGTTGTAAATGATGCAATATTGGCGAGTAGTTTAGAGCAGCATATACAATGGATTGAAAAAATAAGTTTTGACCATATTCAACATATAAACACGCAGACTTTAATGCGCTTATGGTCTTTAAGTGCACCGTCATTACAGGTGTTGTCTGATAAAGGAATTTTATTGGCAGTTGCTGAACAGATAGCGCGACATCCAATGGAAATTCATCCCGAAATAGATTTAAGAAACTATGGTCTAGACGCTTCGGGAGTCAATTATTTGGTGGAATTATGGCGTGCTAATGGTGCGAGCCTAACTGTTGATGAGTTGATGCAAACTCCTACATTGCAACATATTATGCAGTTATTGAAGCGCTAATCGGCTTTAGCCGTAATGTGATTCATAATATTTGCAAATTCTGTCGTTAATTTACCCGAACGGCATTGTAATTCGGACGTAAGCTTTTTATTATTGCCCGCTTGTTTTTCATCTTGCCTTGGGAATACAACTTTGAGTGATTTTCTAAGTGAACATCTGATCTATCGTGATGATGATTTTATGGTGATTCATAAACCTTCGGACATCTTGAGTGTGCCAGGGAAAGGTGATTTACATGACAGCGTTTTGACAAGACTGGTGGCAATTGAACCACGAACTTTGCTCATTCACCGCCTTGACCGTGATACTTCGGGTATTTTGGTTTTTGGGTTATCTAAGCGTGGACAGAGTGCGATTGCACGCCAATTTCAAGACCGTCAAACTTCGAAAATATATGAAGCGCTAGTTGCTGGTCATTTAGAGGGTGAAGGGACAGTGGATATCCCTGTCGTCTATGACCCGAGTCGACCACCTTTACATATTGTCGATGCTTCTCATAACAAACCTGCTTTAACACATTGGCAGGCAATTGAACATTTCCAGATTCAAGGACAACCGGTTACGCGTGTCAAATTAACACCGATTACCGGTCGTTCTCATCAACTCCGTGTACACATGCAATATCTGGGACATCCAATTGTAGGTGATACATTGTATGCAACACCGGAACAATTACTTGTTCCTCGTCTGTGCTTGCATGCTAAACAGTTAAGCTTTAATCATCCTGTCACAGGGGAATCATTAACTTTTAACTGTCCTGTACCGTTTTAATGTAAAAACTTTCAATGAGTAATTTTTGTAGCGAAACAATTTAATTGGTTTCTGCTGCAAAATTTTGCTTTAAAGACTACATAAAAAGATGCAAAAATAAGCTACTTTGCATCGTACAATATGTAGTGCGAACTTGAGAAAAAGGTGGAAAAATTGCAGCAGTATGCTATTGGTCAACGTTGGCTATCAGATACAGAGACTGAGCTCGGTTTAGGCGTTCTTATTGATGTAGATGAAAGATCTGTCAGCATTTTATTCCCCAAAAGTGATGAAACGCGTGTTTATGCACGTAACAATGCACCGCTTTCTCGCATCATCTTTAACACAAATGATGAGGTTCAAGACCAAGAAGGTCAGAAGTGGATTGTTGAGTCGGTTGAAGACCGTCATGGTGTTTTGCGTTATAACGTGGTTCGTACTTTAGAAAATGGCGAGCAAGAACGTAAAGCGCTAAACGAAACACGTATTGGTGCACAAATTCAATTATCAAAACCTTTAGATCGTTTGCTCGCAAGCCAGATTGATTATAAAGAGTGGTATGACCTACGCATTGAAGCAATGCTGATGCAGGCGCAAATGCAAACCAGCCCATTACGCGGCTTGGTTGGGGCGCGTGTAGGTTTAATTCCGCATCAGCTTTATATTGCACATGAAGTCGGTAAACGTTTCGCACCACGTGTTTTACTTGCTGATGAAGTAGGTTTAGGTAAAACAATTGAAGCTGGTTTAATTATCCACCAACAGCTTAAAACCGGCCGTTCTGAACGTATCCTGATTTTAGTCCCTGATTCTCTTCAGTATCAGTGGATGATTGAAATGCGACGCCGTTTCAATTTGCAATTTTCTCTGTTTGATTTAACCCGTACCGCATCTATTAAAGAACATGATCCAGAACTTAACCCGTTCTTAACTGAGCAATGCATTATTGCCAGCGTCGACTTGATGGTGGACCATGACGATTTGCGTGAGCAAGCATTAGAAGCTGGTTTCGATTTACTCGTCGTCGACGAAGCACATCACTTGATGTGGAGTGAAGAAGAGGGTGGTAACGATCGTTACGACTTGGTTGAAGAGCTTGCTGAAAATACGGCAGGTGTATTGTTGCTTACTGCAACGCCTGAACAGCTGGGTGTAGAAAGCCACTTTGCGCGCTTACGTTTGTTAGATCCACAGCGCTTTAGTAGTTTAGAGCGTTTCTTGGATGAAGAAGCTCAATATCAGCAAACTGCGCAAGTTGCAGAAGTGCTTATGTCGGATGAACCTTTAACTCAAGAGCATTTATCTGCTTTAGAAGGTTTGTTAGGTCATTCAATTGAAGACCAACCTGAGCAACGTTTCAGAGCGATTCATGAGTTGTTAGACCGTCACGGCACAGGTCGTATTTTATTCCGTAATACGCGTGAAGCGATTCAAGGCTTCCCTGGCCGTGATTGCCAACCTGCGCCTTTACCTGCGCCAGCAGATTGGTCAAAAGACGGTAAATTACGCGAGCAAATGTGGCCAGAAGAAGCACAAATTGATGGCTCATGGATGCAAAATGATCCGCGTGTACCGTGGTTAATGGAAATTCTACGTAAAGAACTTAAGCATAAAAAAGTTCTTTTAATTGCCCGTAGTGGTCCTGTTGTCGAGTCTTTAGAAAGTGCGCTTCGTTTGCATGCAGGTATTCGCACAGCTATGTTCCATGAAGGTATGAGTTTGCTTGAGCGTGACCAAGCGGCTGCTTACTTTGCAGAAGAAAGCTACGGTGCTCAAATCTTACTTTGTTCAGAAATTGGTTCAGAAGGCCGAAACTTCCAGTTTGCGAGTGATTTAATTTTATTTGATTTGCCTGCAAACCCTGACGTTTTAGAACAACGTATTGGTCGTTTAGACCGTATTGGTCAAGAAAACCGTATCCAGATTCATGTACCTTACTTAATGGGCACCGCTCAAGAGCGTATGTTCCGTTGGTATAATGAAGCATTAAATATTTTCAGCAATATTTCTCCAACAGCTCAAACGCTACAAGAAAACTTTATTGTTGAATTAAAAGATTGCTTGCTTGCCGACCAAGGTCAAACATTTGAAGATTTACTCGAAGAAGTTAATATTCAACGCCAAGCTTTAGAAGCAGAGTTACAAGCTGGTCGAGATCGTCTGCTTGAGTACAACTCATGTCGTCCTATCGTTGCACAAGAAATTGTTCAAGCGTTAGAAGACTATGATGACAACACAACGCTCCCTATGTTTGTGAAGCGTTTCATGTCTTCAACTAATATTGACTTTGATGAGCAAAGTAACGGTACAGTCATTATTCGTCCAACCGACCAGATGCAAGTGCAAGGTTTGGCATTAGATGAAGAAGGTATGACTGCGACTTTCTATCGTGACCAAGCGCAAATGCGTGAAGACGCTCAATATCTAACTTTAGAACATCCATTTATTGAAAGTGTCATGGAAATGATCCGTACACAATCATTTGGTAGTACCAATGTTGCTGTGCTTAAGTCCAATGCATTAAAGCAAGGTTCGGTTTTACTTGAAGTCTGGTTTAAAGTTGATGTGGTGGCACCAAAATCCTTGAACTTGCCATCAAGCTTACCAAAACAACTTATTCGCGTATTGTTAAGTGAAAATGGTCAGGACTTATCTGAAAAGATTGATCCAACCATTTTAAAACCGTATTTGCATCACTTAGATGGCAATAGCTGCCGCCAAGTGGTTAAAGCCCGCCGTGAAGTGATTGAAGAGCGTTATAAACAAGCGCTTGATATTGCTAAAGAAGGTTTACCTCAGCTTCAACAGCAAGCAAAAGAGCATTATGGTAATAAATGGCAATATGAGATTGATCGTTTAACTTACTTAAAACAGTTCAACCCGAGCATTCGCCAAGACGAAATTGAGCGCTTACAGAAGTTGCAAAAAGAAGGTTTAAGCTTGCTTGATGGCTTAACCGTAACCCCTGAAGCGATTCAAGTGCTTGTAGTAGTCAAACCATAAGCAATGAGTAATAAAAAAAGCGCCACACAGGCGCTTTTTTTATTGAGTAAATTTTAGTTAAATCAATCTGGCATCTTTTAATTCTAGTTTTAAATAAGCATAAAAAATCGGTGCTGCAATTAAGCCACTTAAGCCAAAGATTGACTCGAAAATTAACATAGCCAATAAAATTTCCCATGCATTGGCATTAATTTTATGACCAATAATTTTGGCATTAATAAAGTATTCTAACTTGTGAACTAATACGAGGTAGAGTAGCGCAACACCTGCTAGACCGAGTGAAATTGTAAGAGCCGCAATAAAAGTTAAAGTATTTGAAATTAAATTCCCTAAAATTGGAATTAAGCCAAACATAAAGGTAAGAATGGTTAAGGTTTTGGCGAAAGGTAGGTGAACACCCCAGATCGGCAATAGGACAAAAGCAAATAATATAAAGAGCAGCGTATTAATCGCTGAAATTTTAATTTGTGCAAAAACCACATTTCTAAAAGAAATTGATAATTTTTGAATACGTTGAATCAGTAAGGATTTGAAAACAGGTTGGGGTGTACGTCGGTGAAAGCCGTGAATAGCAACCAATATACCGATAATAAGACCCATCACCATAGTCACAAGATTATGCAAAATATCGGAACTGGCATTTTTTAATGTAGTCACGTTATCTTTCATAAACGCGAATATTTCATCTTTCAGTTCTGTAACGCTATCTGGAATATAGCCCGGTAAATATTTCCCAATCTCCGCTTGTAAGTGCAGTAGTGTTTGGTCGACTTTACCGTTAATACTATGTAAACCGACTCCTTTTAAATCATAAACTACAAAGCTAATTAAACTTGTAATGAAAAAGGCAAGAAGAGAAATAGTAATAATACTTAATAAAATACTAATAAAAATGCGGGCTCTTTGACCATCAATATAACGTTCAACAATAGAGCTTAAACTAATAATAATTTCATAAATGAGAAAGCCTGCAAAAAAACTTGCTAAGAGATGCAAGGGGATAACCGAAAGCAAAAAAATGCCCATCAGAATATAGCTTGCAATCAGGCTTTGACGATTACTCAAACTTTGCATGTGAATCCCTGAATAACGTGGGGAAGTATTGATATGTATTGCTAGAATTATTTACTTATACTCTTGCATCTAAGCTGCTTCAATCTATGGTTTATATTTTTATTAATCAGCAGGCACAGGTGTATAAAAAATGGCTTGTAAAATCACAAACCATTTTATGTGGAATCTATCTTATTTTTGCTTCGTCTAGATGACGAGCACCTTCTAAAATCATTCTGATCATAATCATTGTTTGTTCTGCGACTTCCGCACGCTGATCAATAGGAAGGTCAATCACTTTGGCACCCATGTGAAAAACAAGTTGTGTAATTGCTTTTGCAACAAGTTCAGGGTGATATAGATGATTGTTATTGAGGCGTTCTAAGCGAATTAAGTCTTCTTGTAGCTCTTGCTGAAAGAAGTTGAGCTGTCGATCTACAGCAGCTTTATAAGAGGCGGAACCTGTAAAACCTTCTCGCAACAATAAACTTAAATTACCTTCATCAGCATCGAGCTGTTGCAGAAAAATTTCTACAGAACTACGAATAATGCTGTCTTGCAAAGATGCACGAAGGCGAGCTTGACGAATAATTTTACGTAATACGATACCGGCACGGTCAATGAGTGAAATAGCTAATTCATCAATGTCTTTAAAGTGACGATAAAAACTATTTGGGGCAATACCAGCTTCTCTTGCAACTTCTCGTAAGCTGAGTGAGGCAATACTTTTTTGTGGACCAATCAGGTTAAGAGCTGCCTGAAAAAGTTCTTCTTTCGTAATCGTCGCTTTTCTTCCAACAGAACGCGTTACTGTTTTTATTTCAATGACATCTTGTGATGAGGTTGTGTCATTTGGGCTCTGAGAAAGTGAGGTTTGGGTCATGTTTTTCAATATATTCTTAAACTGTCTGGATTATAGCGTTAGACAGGGAACTTGTGAAATTGTAATTAAAAGTACGAGTGTATATACAAATATATATACATGTGTATAATAATTAAAAAGAGCGACAGAGCCCTCAGTTATGCAAGCAATCGAAAAGAGAAATTCTCTATTCAATTCATTAACACAAGCTGTATTTGACAAAAATATGGCGAACTTCTGGCTACAAAAAATAAATCCTTTATGGTCTGTGCAGCATGGACTAGTTCAAATTGTAAAAAAAGAATTCGTAGCTCATGACACTGTGAGCCTGACATTAAAATGCAACCGCTTGGTGAAAATGGGCGCGGCAGGTCAACATCATCCAGTGATTGTTGAAATTGCGGGCCGTCGCTATGAACGTACTTATAGCTTGACGCAAATTGATGCAGAGCACTTACGTTTAACAGTTAAAAAAGTTGCTGATGGTATTGTCAGTAACTGGTTTATTGCAGAAAGTAAAATTGGTGATGTTTTTGAGCTTGGGCAGCCTTATGGGGACATGCAACAAAACATTCAGACACCGAAATTAATTATGTTAGCTGCTGGTAGTGGTATTACACCAATGTTGAGCTTAATCACAGCAATTAAGCAAAGCCAACAGTTAGAAAAAACGCAGGTTCAGCTTTTATATTGGGTCAAACAGCGTTCTGATGCTGCTTTTACAGAGTACTTTGAACAAGTGGCTGAACAAAACCCAAACTTTAGCTATCAGGTGTTTTACACACAAGAAACACCAAATGATGAACGTTTAAATGCCGAACATCTTGCACTGGTTGATGGTATTGAAAACAGCACAGTTTATGCATGTGGTCCATCGGGTTTTGTTTCAACTGTTGAACAGCTTTTTGAAAAAGCACCAACTGTACTTACTGAAGCATTTAGTTTAACTAATGAAAGTTCTGCGGATGACATTGGTTATGTGAATGTCACATTAACCCAGTCTAATAAAGTGATTGCAATTCCTAAAGGCCAATCCATTTTGGTCAGCCTTGAGCATGAAGGCCTTAAGCCGACACATGGCTGTCGTATGGGAATTTGTAATAAATGTGTTTGTAGTAAAACGCAAGGTTCTACACGTAATTTACTAAACGGTAGCCAAAATACGGAACCAAGCCAATTACTTAAAATTTGTGTGAACTCAGCACAATCCGATCTAGTTATTGATCTTTAAGAGAGAACTCTTATGAATATGCCAGTGAAAGTCGAATATTTTAAAAATCCTAAAAATCGAGATTTGACTCCAGCAGAACTTGAAGCATTTGCAAAAGAGCTTGATCAGATCAAACAAGAAGTATTGGATGATTTGGGTGAAAAAGACGCTAAATATATTCGCCGTGTCTATGCTGCTATTCGTTATAGTAGCTTTTTAGGCCGGGCTTGTTTATTTGCAGGTTGGTTCCCGCCGGCGTGGATTTTAGGTACGGGTTTATTAGGTTTCTCTAAAATTATGGAGAACATGGAGCTCGGCCATAATGTTATGCACGGTCAATATGACTGGATGAATGACCCGAAATTTAATGGTCAAACTTATGAATGGGATACTGTAGGTACCTCTGATAACTGGCGTCAAACCCATAACTATAAACATCATACTTATACCAATATTAAAGGTATTGATGATGACATTGGTTATGGCTTACTTCGCTTATTCCCTGAACAACGTTGGAAGCCAGGGTTCTTATTGCAGCCTATTTACAGTATTCCATTTTGCTTATTGTTCCAGTGGGGTGTAGCAATTCAGAATCTTGAAATTGGGCGTGTACTTTACAAGCGTAAAACTAAGGCACAATTTTTAGAAGAGCTAAAACCGGTTAATAAAAAGATTGGCAAGCAACTCTTTAAAGATTATGTTTTCTTCCCACTTATTGCAGGGCCAGCAGCACTACCAGTATTTACAGGTAACTTAGTTGCAAATGGCCTTCGTAATATCTGGACCTTTAGTATTATTTTCTGTGGTCATTTCACGAAAGATGCAGAAGTGTTTCCAAAATCTGTTTTACAAGAAGAAAGCCGTGGACACTGGTATATGCGCCAAATCCGTGGTTCTTCTAACTTAACAGGTTCAGAAGCATTCCATATTTTGTCTGGTCACTTAAGTCATCAAATTGAACATCACTTATTCCCAGATATTCCTGCTCGTCGTTATCGCCAAATGGCTCCAAAAGTTGAGGCGGTTTGTAAGAAATATGGCTTGAACTATAACAATGCCAGCTTTGTTAAGCAGTTTGGACAAGTGGTTGGACGTATTGTGAAATATGCGTTCCCATTTAAAAAATAAGATAAAAGAGCCCTGAGAATTCAGGGCTTTTTTTATTTCTTTTTAGAAATCCACATGGTAATTGTGGCATGAAATACTTTATCTTTGTGAGTGTCGTAAATATCTACGTTGACTAAATATTCTCCAGCTTTTTCCCAGTTATAATCAGCTTCTACTGGTGTAGCAATTGCAATTAAGTCTGTTTCAGCTTTTTTTAAATATTCAACAGTCATTCCTTTTGGAATCCAGCGATGGGTAGATGGGACAGTAACTTCTGTCATTGTTCCACCCGCCAGTTCAGCCATATTACACATCGCAATCGCATGGACTGTTCCAATGTGGTTAAGCACAGAACGCTTCTTCTTAATAGAAATTTCGCAATAATTCGGTTTTAACTCAATAAAAAGAGGGGAAATACTGCCGAAATAAGGTGCTTTTAAGCACAGCATACGAGAGAAAGTCCACTTGCCTTTAGGAAAAGCAGTTACTTTATTCCAGAGCTCTAATGTGGTTGCCATAATTTGACTTCCTTTAATTTTAAAAATACAGAATATTATTCTGTTTAAGAATATAGTTCTGTTTACAAATATGCGTCAAGTCATTCAAAATATCTCCGATGACTGGTCAGAGAATACAAAATGGTATCTGCTCAAAATTTATTAGAACGCTTATATCCTGGAAGAAGAGCTGCTTTAAAACGACAAATATTATTAGATGCTTTAGATTGTTTTTTAGAGCAGGGCATTGAAACGACTAGTATTGAAATGATTCGTGCCAAATCAGAAAGTAGCGTTGGGGCGATTTATCATCATTTTAAAAATAAAGAGGGTATAGTTGCGGCCTTATTTTTTTCATCTTTAGATGATCAAACAGCTCTGAGAGATGAATATTTAAAACAGTCCAAAACATTAAAAGATGTTGTAGAAGCTCTAATTTATAGTTATGTGGACTGGGTAAGTGAGCAACCGGAATTTGCAAAATTCTTAATTACTGCGCGTTTTAACATTATAGAGGGGGAGGAACAGCAACAACTTACACAAAAAAATAAGAGTAGAAACCAAAAGATATTTAGCTTGATTTCAAACTTTGAAGAATTTAAAGCATTTAGTTTAATTCCACATGAACTTTTGCTTTCATTAGTGATTGGTTCTACAGAGAGCTATTGTCGTGCGTGGTTATCACAACGTGTAAAATCTGACCCTAAAGACTATAGAGAAATTCTGGCAAAAGCAGCTTGGAATTCATTACAGGATTTGCGTTTAGAACATTAATAGCGAGCAATAAAAAAACCGCATGAAGAATGCGGTTTTAGATTGAAAAATGAATTATTTAAACTGGATTGAACCGTTTGCATTTACAGTAATTTTAGACTCACCAGCAGCCATATCTTGAGCTGGTGCCGCTTCAGCAGCAGCGAACTTAGCTAGGCTGGCACGCATTACAGGTTGAGGAAAATAATTATTCGTGTTCAGGTTTAGAGTGATCAAAGAATATTGGCTTTTATTCCATGCTTGAGTCAACATTTGCGCACGCTGTTGAAAGTTTTTAGATGCTTCTACCATCAATTCATTCTCAACTTTTTTACGTTGCTCATCTGAAACGCTAAAATTAATGGATTGAGTTTGAAAGCTTTGTTGTAACTCATTAATTAATTGGCTAGCAGCTTTGAAATCTTTACTTTCTAGACGAATTTCCGCGCGGCCACGCCATTCTTTTAATTTATTACTGTCATTGTCATAAATTGGATAAGTGCTTTGAGCACCAGTTTCCACTTTCACTTGTGGGTATTTACGCGAAGTCGCGAGTGCTTGGTTCATTAACTGGTTAATTTGATTTGAAAGCTCTGCAGGCTGCTTATTGCTTTTTTCAATATATAAAGTTGCATGCATTTCATCGTTTGAAACTTGGCGAGAAGCTTCTGCTTGAACATTTACAATATTGTAGTGAAGGGCATTATCATCTTGGGCAAAAACCATAGGGCTGAGTACCGTACCAAGGAGAAGAGTAGATATTGCTAAAGTACGCATAAATTTATCCTTTAAAAATTAATATAAATTTAATTTTTTTCATTAAGAAATGTTAAACATAAGTTATGCATAACTTTTGCAGATTTTGTGGGGTATTTGTAATATTTAAATCAAGTTTTTTAATTTTTGGTAAGAATAAAATTCTTTAAAAATAAAAAACTTAGAATTAAAGTGTTTCAATGTAACTTAAAAAATCACACGAATATAAAAAAAGAATATTTTCTTTAGGTTGTCACATAGTATGATGATAATTCATCATAACTATTGGGATAATACAATTTTTCAATAAGATTAGATGAGTAAAGTACACAAAAGACGTTTTTTTTCTTGCAAAATTAGGTATCATCGCGCTCCTAGTTACAAGATATAAAATATGTGTCTTCGCTAGTTCTATAAAGCACCGAGTCAAAGGACCAAAAGTCACCAGACTTATTTCTTTCTACCCTTATCAGAGATGGTAATCCGATATGAGCGTTACTTCTGTCAACCCTGCCACTAATGCTACCAACGAATATTATTTGACTCGCCAAAGTCAAATGGAATCGAATGTTCGTAGCTATCCACGTAAATTACCGTTAGCGATAGCGAAAGCACAAGGTTGCTGGGTTACTGATGTTGAAGGTACACAGTACCTTGATTGTTTAGCTGGGGCAGGTACATTGGCTTTAGGTCATAATCATCCTGCGGTGATTCAAAGTATTCAAGACACATTGGCAAGTGGTTTGCCATTGCATACTTTAGACTTAACCACACCTTTAAAAGATGCGTTTACTGAAGCGTTGTTAGCATATTTACCAGGTGGTAAAGAAGAATATTGCTTACAGTTCTGTGGTCCTTCTGGTGCAGATGCGACTGAGGCAGCAATTAAACTTGCTAAAACTTACACTGGCCGTAGCTCAGTGATCAGTTTCTCTGGTGGTTACCATGGTATGACTCATGGTTCACTTGCAATGACTGGTAACTTAAGTGCAAAAAATGCAGTGAATGGCTTAATGCCAGGCGTACAATTCATGCCATATCCGCATGAATATCGCTGCCCACTTGGTTTAGGTGGTGAAGCTGGTGTTGACGCTTTAACTTACTATTTCGAAAACTTTATTGAAGATGTTGAAAGCGGTGTAACTAAGCCAGCTGCTGTTATTCTTGAAGCAATTCAAGGTGAAGGCGGTGTTGTTACAGCTCCAGTAAAATGGTTGCAAAAAATCCGTGAAGTGACTGAAAAGCACAACATCGTTTTAATTTTAGACGAAGTTCAAGCAGGCTTTGCTCGTTCAGGCAAAATGTTTGCATTTGAACATGCCGGTATTGAACCTGATGTCGTTGTAATGTCTAAAGCAGTAGGTGGTGGTTTACCACTTGCAGTATTAGGTATTAAGCGTAAATTTGATGCTTGGCAGCCTGCTGGTCATACTGGTACTTTCCGTGGTAACCAACTTGCTATGGGTACAGGTCTTGTTGTATTAGAAACGATCAAGGAACAAAACCTTGCTCAAAATGCACAAGAGCGTGGTGAATTCTTACAAGCTGAATTGAAAAAATTCGCTACTGAATTCCCATGTATCGGTAACGTACGTGGCCGCGGTTTAATGATTGGTGTTGAAATCGTTGACGAGCGTAAACCTGCTGACCGTATCGGTTCTCACCCTGCTGACTCTCAGTTAGCGGCTGCGATCCAGACTGCTTGCTTTAACAACAAGTTATTGCTTGAAAAAGGTGGTCGTAACGGTACAGTAATTCGTTTACTTTGCCCACTCATCATTACTCAAGAAGAGTGTGTAGAAGTAATTGCTCGCTTTAAGAAAGCAGTTGCAGAAGCATTGGTTGCAGTGCGAGGCGCGTAAGTATGGTGGATTTTGCAGAACATCGTAAAGCGTTACTCTGCAATGATGCACAATCCATTGCTGACTATGAGTCAGCAATGGGCGAAGCGGTAAAAGCCGTTTCAGCATGGTTGCAAAATGAAAAAATGTACACAGGCGGTAGCATTAAAGAGTTGCGTTCAGCAATTTCTTTCCAACCTTCAAAAGAAGGTATGGGTGTACAACAATCTCTTCAACGTATGATTGAGCTTTTCTTGAATAAAAGCTTGAAAGTACACCATCCACACTCATTAGCACATTTACACTGCCCAACCATGGTGATGAGCCAGATCGCGGAAGTGTTAATCAATGCAACTAACCAGTCTATGGACTCATGGGATCAAAGCCCGGCAGGTTCATTAATGGAAGTTCAGCTTATTGATTGGTTGCGTCAAAAAGTAGGTTATGGTTCTGGTCAGGCTGGTGTTTTCACTTCTGGCGGTACTCAATCTAACTTGATGGGTGTGTTACTTGCTCGTGACTGGTGCATTGCGAAAAACTGGAAAGACGAAAATGGTAACCCATGGTCTGTACAGCGTGATGGTATTCCAGCTGAAGCAATGAAAAACGTCAAAGTCATTTGTTCTGAAAATGCGCATTTCTCTGTGCAAAAGAACATGGCAATGATGGGCATGGGCTTCCAGTCAGTTGTGACTGTTCCTGTGAATGAAAATGCACAGATGGATGTTGATGCTCTTGAAAAAACAATGGCGCATCTTCAAGCTGAAGGTAAAGTTGTTGCTTGTGTCGTTGCGACAGCGGGTACAACTGATGCTGGTGCAATTGATCCATTGAAAAAAATCCGTGAAATTACCAATAAATATGGTTCATGGATGCATATTGATGCTGCGTGGGGCGGTGCACTGATCTTGTCAAATGACTATCGTGCAATGCTTGATGGTATTGAGCTATCTGATTCGATCACTCTCGACTTCCATAAGCACTACTTCCAAAGCATCAGTTGTGGCGCGTTCTTGTTAAAAGATGAAGCGAACTATCGTTTCATGCATTATGAAGCTGAGTACTTGAACTCTGCTTATGATGAAGAGCATGGCGTACCTAACCTTGTGTCTAAATCATTACAAACGACTCGTCGTTTTGATGCTTTAAAATTGTGGATGACCATTGAATCACTCGGCGAAGAGCTATATGGTTCAATGATTGATCATGGTGTAAAACTGACTCGTGAAGTTGCAGATTACATCAAGGCAACTGATGGTTTAGAGCTTTTAGTTGAACCACAATTTGCTTCGGTATTGTTCCGTGTTGTTCCGGAAGGTTACCCAGTTGAGTTTATCGATAGCTTGAACCAAAACGTAGCAGATGAATTGTTTGCACGTGGTGAAGCAAATATCGGTGTAACAAAAGTTGGTAATGTACAGTCATTGAAGATGACAACATTAAGCCCTGTAGTAACTGTCGACAACGTTAAGAACCTTTTAGCTCAAGTATTGGCTGAAGCTGAACGCATTAAAGATGCGATTGCTTCTGGTAACTACGTACCACCAATCGACTAATTGAGTTAATACCCCAAAAAAGCTCGGTTTATTGCCGGGCTTTTTTATTACATATTATTTTTATTAAAAGTGTGTATCAGAAGAAGGGTATATGCACAAAACATGCATATTTTCAAAAAACAAAAATAATTATGCATGATTTATGGTGAGCAAATTTCTTATTGTATTGGTATGTTCCCGATTTTTTGGTCGCATTGATATATCAATACGGCACTTGCTTTAAACCATTTTGCATAAAGTAAGAAGTCGTAATTACAATTAAGACAAGGAAGAAGAAATGCAACAAGCGAATATGCTTAATGAATTTAAACTTATTATTGGCGGTCAACTTTGTTCAGGTGAACAAGGTGAACTGGAAATTATTAACCCTGCTACTGGCTTAACTGCTGCACGTTGTGCAAAAGCATCAGTTGCACAAGTGAATCAAGCTGTTAGTGCAGCTAAACAGGCTTCTAAAGCTTGGCAGCTTGTCTCGCATGATGAGCGTAAATCAATTTTAAACAAGATTGCAGACGGTATTGAAAAGCACGCTGAAATGCTTGCAGAGCTGGTGGTGCTTGAACAAGGTAAACCACTAGCACTGGCACAAATGGAAGTGCAAGGTGCAATTGGCTGGACGCGTTATGCGGCTTCTATGGATTTACCGGTAGAAGTAATTGAAGACAGTGAAACTAAGCGTATTGAGCGCCATCGCCAACCATTGGGTGTAGTGGCTTCAATTACGCCATGGAACTGGCCACTCATGATTGCAGTTTGGCATATCATGCCTGCTTTACGTGCAGGTAACGTTGTCATTAGCAAACCTTCGGAATACACACCATTATCGACTTTACGTTTATGTGAAATCATTCAGCAAGAAGTTCCGGCAGGTGTGATCTCAATTGTGGTTGGTGCTGGTGAGATTGGTGAAGCATTATCTTCTCATCCAGATGTGCAAAAAGTCGTGTTTACGGGATCAACTCGAACAGGTCAGCATATTATGGCTGGTGCAGCACAGCAGCTAAAACACTTAACTTTAGAGCTTGGTGGTAATGATGCTGGTATTGTATTACCAGATGCAAATATCGATGAAATTGCTGCTAAGATTTTTAATATGGCGTTCTTGAATGCTGGTCAAACATGTGCGGCGTTAAAGCGTTTATATGTGCATGAAAGCCAATATGAAGCTTTATCTCAAAAGTTAGCTGATATTGCCAATGCTCAAGTTGTGGGGGATGGTATGGCATCTTCTACAACATTTGGACCAGTACAAAACCAGATGCAATATAACAAGGTAAAAGCTCTGATTACTGAAGCGATTGCACAAGGTGCAAAAGCACTTTCTGGACAACAACAGCTACCAGAGCAGGGCTACTTTATTGCGCCAACTATTTTGACTGAAGTTTCTGATTCTTGCCGTGTGGTGCAAGAAGAGCAATTTGGTCCAGTGTTGCCTGTTTTAAAATATACCGATATCAACGATGCTATTGCTCGTGCTAATGACAGTGAGTTTGGTTTGGGTGGTTCAATCTGGTCTTCTGATCTTAAAGCCGCACAGACCTATGCTACACAGCTTCAATGTGGAACAGTTTGGATTAATACCCATGCAGAAGTACTGCCTCATGCACCTTTCGGAGGCTGGAAAATGTCTGGCTTAGGCGCTGAGTTTGGTTTGGAAGGTTTGCTTGAAAATACGATCGGGCAAACGGTTCACATCAGTAAAGTCTAAAGATTAGTTTTAAGGCGGATTTAGTATCCGCCTTTTTATTTTCACTTTTAAGAGTGAAAAGCTGAGTTACTTTATTGAGAGTGATGATAGCTCATGCTTTTAGGTTTGATTAAAAAATGATTCTGTTCTTTAATTTTTTTCAGAACAATGTAAGACTTTATGTGCCCTATAAAATTATAAGAAAGTAATCTTTCAGTCACAAATTGCGAAAGCTGTTCTAAATTTTCAGCAACGACTTTTAAAATAAAATCAGCATCACCACTAATTGAAAAAGCATCCTGAATGTTATCTTCAGCTTCAATCAGCTCTTGGAAAGCCTGCTGTGATTTCGCCTCGTGTGTTCTTAAGTTTATGTGAATCATCGCTGTAACTTCTAGTCCTAGCGCCTGTTGCTGGATGCGTGCCGTATAACCGAGAATCACGCCTTTTTGTTCAAGCAATTGACGTCGTCTTGAACATTGAGAAGCAGATAAACCGATTAAATCTCCAATTTCCTGATTGGTGAGTCTTCCATTCTTTTGTAGTGCCTGAATGATTTGCCAGTCGAACTTATCCATTGCATAAAATCCTTTTATGATACACAAATCATGTATTTTTATTAAAATGCGTTTTCATTATGCACGAAATCTAAAAGATAGATGAAATATTATTTTTCTATGGAATAAAAATTGGTCTCAAAGGATATAGAGCAATGTTCATAGAAATTGGTGAATTTTTAAATCTTCGTCTAAAACAAATGGGTATCCAACATCTTTTTGGTGTACCTGGTGACTTTAACCTCTCATATCTAGAACAAGTTGAAGCAGACCCACAACTCGAATTTATTGGAAATTGTAATGAATTAAATGCTGCCTATGCAGCAGACGGTTATGCACGAATTAACGGTTTTTCTGCCTTGGCAACCACTTATGGTGTAGGTGACTTAAGTGCTATTAATGGTATTGCCGGTGCCTATGCAGAAAATGTACCTCTTATTCATATCTCAGGTATTCCACCTTTACATGCAGTTCAAAAGGGTACTCTCATACATCATACGTTAGTTGATGGTAACTACGACAATATTATGAACTGTATGAAAGAGTTCACAGTTGCCCAAACTCGTTTAACTCCTGCAAATGCAGCTTCTGAAATTGACCGTGTATTGCGTCAGTGTTTCCTTGAACGCCGTCCTGTACACATCCAACTACCTGGTGATATTACTCACGTTAAAATTGAAGTGTCTGAGCGTCCGCTTGACCTAAGCTATCCAGCTGTTGAACCTGAATTATTGCAAAGTGTGGTAAGCAAACTTTGTGACATTATTGAGAATGCTCAAAGTCCAGCGCTTTTAATTGATAATGAAGCCTCAGTGTTTGGTGTAACTTCACTTTTAAATGATTTATCTCAAAAATGCTCAATTCCATTTGCAGGTATGAATACTGCAAAAAATATTATGGATGAAGGCTCACCACGCTACATTGGCACTTATGTGGGTGGGGCAAGCCAACCGCATGTGAAAAATATCATTGAACAGTCTGACTGTTTAATTGGTGTTGGCGCACGCTTTACCGATGTAGGCTCAGCTGTATTTACGCATCAAATTGAGACCAAGAACTACATCGAAATTAAATCTTATGGCTTAAATATTTTTGGTCAGGATTTTCCGGGTATTGAAATTGGACAATTACTTGTCGAGCTAAATAAAAAAGTTGCGCCACGTAAATCGTCAATACCTCTTCTTGAAAAACAACCTCAGAAAGTAATTGAAGCGCCAGCTCAACAGAAGCTTAGTCAAGATGTGCTTTGGAATTACATTTCAGGGTTCTTAAAAGAAGATGATGTGATTATTGGTGAAGTAGGGACCTCAAACTCTGCTTTGTCAGGTATCAAACTTCCTGCTACAGCTAAATATATTGCTCAGCCGCTTTGGGGTTCTATTGGTTATACCTTGCCAGCTTTGCTTGGTAGTTTGTTAGCTGCTCCTGAGCGTCGTCAAATTTTGTTTATTGGTGACGGTTCATTCCAGCTTACGGTACAAGAGCTCTCTACGATTATCCGCCATGGTTTAAAACCAATTATTTTCTTGTTGAACAATGGCGGCTACACCATTGAACGTTTAATTATGGGTGAAAACGCTGCCTATAACGACGTGCAAAACTGGAAATACACCGAAATTCCAGCGGTATTTAACGGTAAAAAAGGCCATACCACTTACGTGGTTGAGACTGCTGGCCAACTGAAGAGCGTTTTAGATAATGTTCAGCAAAATGATCAGTTAACTTTCATTGAATTGAAACTACCAGCAATGGATGCGCCGGTAAGTTTGAAAAAATTTGCTTCTGTGATTGCACGTTTTGACTACGGTGATCGCGGCTACGAAATTTTAAAGGAGCGTTCCCAACCAGTTAAATGTAAGGATGCAATCTCTTTTTAAATAGAAGATAGGACACGTCTTCTCAAAAATTAAATGGACTCATACTAAAGCAACTTATGTCCGAAGGCCGGTCTCTGGCCTTCGGATATGGTGCTGGATAAAGGTGTACAGGAAGTGACACCAACATTGGAGATAATGTTATGGATGCAAATAATAAGCACGAGTTAAAACAAGGCTTATCCAATCGGCATATTCAACTCATCGCACTCGGAGGGGCGATCGGAACAGGGTTATTCTTAGGTCTATCACAAACAATTAAACTGGCAGGTCCTTCAATTTTATTGGGATATGCAATTGCAGGAATTATTGCCTTTTTGATTATGCGTCATTTAGGTGAAATGGTTGTTGAAGAACCGGTAAGTGGTTCTTTTAGTTATTTTGCGAACAAATACTGGGGCAAAATGGCTGGTTTTATGTCTGGCTGGAACTACTGGGTTTTGTATGTACTGGTAAGTATGGCCGAACTGAGTGCGATTGGTACTTTTATTCAGTTTTGGTGGCCAGAAATTCCGACATGGCTGACCGCTCTATTTTTCTTTATTTTAATTAACGGCATTAACTTGGTAAATGTCCGCTTTTTTGGGGAATCGGAGTTCTTATTTTCCTGCATTAAAATTGTTGCGATTTTAAGTATGATTGGCTTCGGTGCTTATCTTTTACTTTCAGGCTCAGCAGGTCCGCAAGCGGGTGTTGCAAATTTATGGCAACACGGTGGTTTCTTCCCGCATGGTATTCATGGCTTTATTATGGCTTTGGCTGTCATTATGTTTGCATTCGGTGGTCTAGAACTTATCGGTATTGCTGCGGCTGAAACGAAAAAACCTGAAACAACAATTCCAAAGGCAGTAAACCAGATTGTTTATCGCATCCTGATTTTTTATATCGGTGCAATTGGTATTCTTTTATGTCTTTATCCATGGAATATGGTGGCAGAAGGCGGTAGCCCGTTTGTCTTAATTTTCCAGTCACTCAATAGTAATGGTGTTGCGAACGTTCTAAACTTTGTGGTCTTGATTGCTGCTATTTCGGTTTATAACAGTTGTATCTATTGTAATAGTCGTATGTTGCATGGTTTGGCAGAGCAGGGTAATGCTCCGGCAATTTTGAAAAAAGTAAACAGCCGCGGTATTCCAGTTCCAGCAGCAGTTGTTTCTGCTTCAATTACAGCCGTCTGTGTAGTGGTCAACTATTTAATTCCAGGTCAAGCTTTTCAGCTCTTTATGATGTTGGTTGTGGCTGCGCTTGTTATTAACTGGCTTATGATCTCAGTCACGCATTTGAAATTTACCAAAGCAATGAAATTGCAAAAGCGTCAAACCAAATTCCAAAGCATTATGAGCCCATGGAGTAATTATTTAACTATTAGCTTTGTATGTTTCATTCTCATTATTATGGCGATGACACCAGATATGAGACTCGCTGTTATTTTGGGGCCAATCTGGCTTGCTGTTTTAGCGATTATGTATTTCTTTAAGTATCGTAAAAAAATGGTCGCAATGCCGGAAGTACAATCAAACTAATAAGCTAAATTTACAGTGATATTGCGGTTATCTGACATAAGGCAGGTAACCGTTTTTGTTTTGTCATAATATTTTCATGTTCGGGCGAAATAATTTTTTAAAAATACATGTTCGGGCGAAATAATTTTTTAAAAATAAAGGTGACACGTAAAAAATTGAGAATTGTGTCAATAAAATAATTTTGTAGCATCAATTCATTAAATTACTTAAGTTTTTATAATTTAAGCATAATTACAATTTTATTATTTTAAACGTTTGTCATATTTCCCATTAAATCTAAATATCAAAGGACTTATAAAATCATCTTAAATAATTGATATAAAATAGATTTAAAAATGTGACAATGAACATTATAAAAATCATGAAAGCGTCATAATACTGTAACTTATTTGTCATATTTTCTATTCACAATGCAGCTATCGAAGAGCGTACAAGCACTCAACAAAAAGTGACGTACAACCTATTGCATTAATGAGAGAGAACAGAATGCGCTTAAATCCACGTCAAATCGCAATTGCATTAGCAGTAACTGGGGCCGCTGTAACAACGACTGCAAATGCAGCTCGTGATACGATTCAAATTGCTGGTTCTTCAACTGTATTACCATTTGCCAGCGTTGTAGCTGAAGAGTTTGGTAATACATTCCCTCAATTTAAAACTCCTGTTGTAGGTTCTGGTGGTTCTTCTGCTGGTTTAAAACAGTTCTGTCAAGGTGTTGGTGACAACACAATCGACGTTGCAAACGCTTCTCGTAAAATTAAAAGCACTGAAATCGAAGCTTGTAACAAAGCTGGTGTAAAACAAATTCAAGAAATCAAAATTGGTTATGACGGTATTGTATTTGCGTCTAGCTCAAGCAAAGCAGCTTATAAATTAAAACCTTACCATGTGTTTGCTGCTTTAGCTGCACAGTTACCTTCAAAAGGTAAATTGGTTCCAAACCCTTATACAAACTGGAACCAAATTGACAAATCACTTCCTAATGAGCCTATTACGCTTGTTATTCCTGCGTCTAACCACGGTACGCGTGAAGTTTTCCAAGAAAAAATGGTTGAAGCTGGTTGCGAAGCGTATGAATACTTCAAGAGCCTAGACAAAGACGCTCAAAAGAAAGCATGTTCTACTTTCCGTAAAGACGGTCGTGTAATTGAAATTGCTGGTGACTATACAGAAACTCTAGCTCGCTTAAAAACTTCTCCAAGTGCAGTAGGCGTATTTGGTTTGAGTTTCTATGACATGAACCGTGACAAGTTACGTGTAGCGACAGTAAACAACGTAGTTCCTTCTGAGAAAACTGTGTTAAATGGTACATACCCTGTATCTCGTCCACTATACTTCTATGTAAAAGGCGAGCACTTAAAATCAGTTAAAGGTTTACCACAATACGTAGAATACTTCCTAAGCAAAAAAGCGACTGGTAAAGGTTCTAAAGCTGAGCGTGATGGTTTAATCGCGATGTCTGATGCAGAACGCGCTAAAGTTTTAGCTGACTTTAAAGCAGGTAAAACTGTTAAATAAGTTGGTTTGAATAGGGGCTGGTGATCTCAAGCGATCATCAGCCTTTTTGTCTAACACGTTTTTCCCAAATTATGACAATTGAGAAAACAGTGGAGAATACATGAATCTGCTACTTATCGGTGTGTTGTTAGCCCTTGTGGCAATTGCATATCAACTTGGGCTGAGAAAGAGCCGCCACCTAGCAGGTAAGGGAAGCAACTCGGCGACATTACATTCTCGTCCTGGTTATTATGGCGCACTGGTTGGGCTTTGGTGCGGTATCCCTGCTTTTTTAATTTTGATCATTTGGAACTTGGTTGAGCCAAGTATTTTAAATCATATTATTTTTAACAACGTACCTGCTTCTGTGACAGCTTCTCTAGATGAAGCAGCAAGAAGTGTACTTGTTGATCGAGTTCAAGCGATCGCTTCTGGTTTTGGGGTAAGTGATCATCCCGCAGCTTATGAGTTGGCTGCTGCTCAGCAATATGCAAAATTTCAAACTATTGGCTCTTTTGCCAAATTTGCTGTTGTTGTCTGTGCCGCTTTGTTGGGCTTAGTGTGGGCAAAGAAAAAAATCAGCCAAGAATATCGCGCACGTAACCAAGTTGAGCGTGCAATTAATGTTGGTTTGATCTTATGTTCTGGCGTTGCAATTTTAACCACGATCGGCATTGTAATGTCGATGTTTGGTGAGGCAATGCACTTCTTCCATTTTGTAAGTCCAATCGACTTTTTCTTTGGTACAGAATGGAACCCTGGCTTTAGTACTTCAGGTAATGCAGAAGGTAGTTATGGTTTATTACCATTACTATGGGGCACGCTCATGGTCAGTGGTATTGCCTTATTAGTTGCTGTACCTGTTGGCTTAATGATTGCTATTTATTTAGCTGAGTATGCTTCGCCGTGGTTACGTTCATGGGCAAAACCTACCATTGAAGTTTTAGCGGGTATTCCAACAATTGTTTATGGTGTTTTTGCCATGATGATTATTGGGCCATTCTTTAAAGCTGCTGGTGCGTATGTCGGTATTGAAATTAATGCAACTAGTGCTTTGACTGCCGGTTTTGTAATGGGAATTATGATTATCCCATTCGTTTCATCTTTGTCTGATGACATTATTACTCAAGTTCCTCGCGCACTTCGTGATGGTTCGTTAGGACTGGGCGCAACCAAATCAGAAACGATTCGCCAAGTGGTTTTACCAGCAGCTTTACCGGGTATTACAGGGGCATTTTTATTGGCTGTTTCGCGTGCCGTAGGGGAAACCATGATTGTGGTTTTGGCAGCAGGGAACAGTCCACTTCTACATGCAAATCCGTTTGAAGCTGTTTCGACAGTTACCGTAACCATTGTAAAACAGTTAACGGGTGATACTGATTTTGCGAGCCCACAGGCCTTGGTGGCATTTGCACTGGGATTAACACTCTTTGTGATCACTTTAGGATTAAACATTGTTGCACTGTACATTGTGCGTAAATACCGTGAGCAATACGAATGAGTACATCAAATACATCGTCTCCTATGGATCAGAACGTATTTGATCCACAAGCTGCTGCTCAGGCACGTGATCGCCGTAAAAAAGTGATTGAAAAATCACTGGCTAAACGTCACCGCAAAGAAAAAGCTTTCCGCTTTGCAGGTTTGTCAGCAGTTGTTATTGGTCTTGCATTCGTTGCGCTACTGTTTGGCAGTATTTTGGCAAAAGGGTTACCAGCATTCTGGCAAACCAGTATGAATGTACCAGTCTACTTCGATCCTAAAGTAATTGATGCAGGTCCAGTGCCAGTACGCACACAAGGTGAAACACCTGCACATTACCAAGAACGTTATGTCGATTGGCAAACGAAAATGGGTATGGTCGATTGGGATAGCCTGATCGTAAATGGCATGATTGCTAAAGATCCTTCACTTGCATCACAACGCGATTATTTAAGTAGCCTTTATGCAAGTTCTGAAGCTTATCGCTTACGTGATATGGTGTTTGCTGACCCATCACTCATTGGGAAAAAAGAGAACCTAACTTTCTTGGGTGATGCCAATGTAGATGTATGGCTGAAGGGTAATATTGACCGCTCATTACCAGACGATCAACAACAACTTGATCCGGAAATCCGCAAGCTGGCAGATGACCTTAAAGCAAAAGGTGTACTTGAAAATACCTTTAATACGACTTTATTTAAGAATCCTGACTCTCGTAGTTCACCAGCGATTAGTGGTCTTGCAGGCGCATTCATGGGTTCATTATTCATGATGCTGATTGTGATCATTATCTCGATTCCAATCGGTGTTGCCAGCGCAATCTATCTTGAAGAATTTGCTCCAAAGAATGTCATTACAGACATTATTGAAGTCAACATTAATAACCTTGCTGCTGTACCTTCAATCGTGTTTGGTTTGTTGGGTGCTGCAATCTTTATTGGTTGGATGCATTTACCGTTGTCAGCTCCTTTTGTCGGTGGTTTGGTATTAAGTTTAATGACACTACCAACAGTCATTATTACAACACGTGCTTCTTTAAAAGCTGTGCCACCTTCAATTCGACAAGCTGCCCTAGGTTTAGGTGCGTCTAAAGTACAAACCGTTTTCCATCATGTTTTACCGCTAGCGTTGCCCGGCATCATGACGGGTGCAATTATTGGTGTTGCACACGCACTCGGTGAAACTGCACCTTTACTTTTAATCGGGATGAGTGCATTCGTTGCAAGTGTTCCAACCACCCCATTTGATCAAGCAACTGCTTTACCTGTCCAAGTTTATCTATGGCAAGGTAATGAGTTGCGTAACTTCTTCGAAGGCCGTACTGCTGCTGCGATTATCGTACTTCTTGCATTAATGATTGGTTTAAACAGCCTTGCAATTTGGTTACGTAAAAAGTTCGAAGTGCGTTGGTAATAGAGGATAAATCATGAATACTATTGATATTACGAATTCCTTAGAAAAGGATAAGTTAGTGAATACTGAACAATCTCAACTTACAGATACACAACTGCATCATGGCACTTCGTATGTTTCGCATTTTGAACCACATGCTTCAAAAAAGCCAAACTCAACCGAAATCAAGATCAGTGCACAAGATGCGCATGTTTATTATGGTGACTTTGAAGCGATTAAAGGCATCGATTTAGATATTTATCAAAATGAAGTAATTGCTTTTATTGGGCCATCTGGCTGCGGTAAATCGACTTTCCTGCGTACTTTAAACCGTATGAACGACACGATTGATGGCTGTCGTGTGACAGGTAAGATCACTCTAGATAACAAAAATATCTATGATCCAAATCTGGATGTTGTATTACTGCGTGCACAAGTTGGTATGGTGTTCCAAAAGCCAAATCCATTTCCTAAATCTATTTTTGATAACGTGGCATATGGTCCGAAGCTACACGGTTTAGCACGTGACAAATATGACCTAGAAGAAATTGTTGAAAATAGCTTGCGTAAAGCAGGTCTATGGGAAGAAGTGAAGGATCGTTTAAACCAACCGGGTACTGGCTTATCTGGTGGTCAGCAACAACGTTTATGTATTGCACGTACAATTGCAGTAAGTCCAGAAGTGATCTTGATGGATGAACCTTGTTCTGCGCTTGACCCAATCGCAACGGCGAAAGTGGAAGAGCTGATTTCTGAACTTTCTGATCAATACACAATCGTTATTGTAACGCACTCTATGCAACAAGCAGCGCGTGTTTCAGACCGTACAGCTTACTTTCATTTAGGTGATTTGATTGAAGTAAACTCTACAGAGAAAGTATTTACTCAGCCTGACCACCAATTGACAGAAGCATATATTACTGGTCGTTTTGGTTAATTGATCGTTGTAAAAGAAAAAGAGCCTAGTGCTCTTTTTTTATTTAATAAATGAAAATGACTCTATTTTGCAAAATCGCTATTGAATTTTAATCAAAAGAACCACATCTTAAGGCTATAAAGACAAACTTATGAGCATAGAATTTTATGTTATTCCATTTGCCTAAACTCCCTGCGGAAATACGTGTTAGTCATTTAAATGCACGTGTAAATGAACAGAGAAAAAAAATTGCACAAACCACAGCAAGCCGTTTAGAGCTTTTACAATTGGCTCAACAACTTGCAAAAGAAGCTAAAATTCGCCGTAAGAACAACCAGAAAATTTTTGTTTTAGATTTTAAAGGTGACATTCAGGCATCTGCGGTTGAAAATCTTCGTGAAGAAATCACCCTTATTTTAGCAACGGCTAAAGCTGGACGTGACCGTGTTGTGGTACGTCTTGAAAGCCCTGGTGGTATGGTTCATGGATATGGATTGGCGGCAGCTCAATTGGTTCGTTTGCGTGACGCAGGTTTTCATTTAACGATTTGTGTGGATAAGGTTGCGGCAAGTGGCGGCTACATGATGGCTTGTATTGCAAATGAAATTATTTCTGCACCGTTTGCTGTCGTGGGTTCGATTGGTGTTGTGGCTCAGGTACCAAATTTTAATCGACTTTTAAAAGAACATAACGTGGACTTCGAACTTTACACAGCAGGGCAATATAAACGTACTGTCACCATGTTTGGTGAGAATACTCCTGAAGGTAAAGCGAAATTTGAAGAAGAGCTACAACAAACGCATGTGTTGTTTAAGCACTTTGTAGAGAAATATCGTCCACAGCTTAATGTAGACAAGGTTGCTACAGGTGAACATTGGTATGGTCAGGATGCACTTGATTTAAACCTTGTAGATAAACTACAAACTTCCGATGAGTATCTATTAGCGTTGTTACCTCAGCATGACGTATATGTAATTAATACCCGTAAAAAAGCAACTTTGGGTGAAAAATTAGGTTTGCAAGCAGCTCAAATGGCAGATAGCCTGATTCCGGCTGTAATGAATAAAGTGGCTGATACTTTAGCAAAAGCGAATTCAACTTTAGTTCAAATGCGCGATACTAAATTTTAATTAAGATATATTTTCAAATTAAAGAGTGCCTTTTAGGGGTGCTCTTTTTTATGCGAAAGATTAAAAGAATTTGATTTGAATTGCCGGAACGACAATTCATTTTTATAAAAAATAGATATTGAATAAAGATTCAAAAAAAATTGTTGATAAATATACTTATTGAATTGTGATAAATAAGTGATTTTGATATTTTAGGCAACAATAAAATAGCTTTTAGATGATCCATTTAAAAGATAAACATTTAAAAATATAACTGAAATTTAGGACAGGAAATAATGACAAGAATAATTGTAGCATCCAAAGAGGGTTTGGACGTTCTGCAAGATGGTCAGCTCAATAAGGTGGTTTTAAACCAACCTACTATTATTCAAATTGGTGTAAGTCAAAAAGATATCGCATCGATGGAAAAGCAGGGTGGAAGTCTAGTCATCCATTTAAAAAATGGAGAAACAATTGTCTTAGAAAATTTCTTTAATGAAGCAACGAATACAACAGAGCATTCACTCGTTTTTCCAACTGAACAAGGAAAATTTGTTGAAGCACAATTTGATGCTCAAGGTAAGGTTATAGATTATAGAGGCTTAAATCATGTTACGGATTTGGCCTATACCAGTACGAGTCCTTCAGCTGCAACAATGGCCGTTGATAATGATCCAAGCTTTTCAATGGGTAATGTACTAAAAGCAGGCTTAGCAGTTTTAGCCGCTGAAGGTTTATATCTTTGGGCATTTGATAAAGATGATAAAGATGATACACCCAGTACTCCCGATTTAATAGCACCTGCTGCTCCTACAGCTACGCTTGCTGATGATACTGTGACAGTGACTGGCAAAACTGAAGCAAATGCGAAAATCTATATTAAAGATGCAGCAGGTAATACAGTGGCCTCTGGTGTTGCTGATGCGAGCGGAAATTACACGATTAAATTAGATAAGCCGTTAGTGAATGGGGATAAATTAAATGTTATTGCTCAAGATGCGGCTGGAAATAATTCTAAAGTTACTGTGGTAACAGGAACAAAAGATACAATTGCCCCAGATGTTCCACAAGCTCAATTGAGTGATGATGGTTCCTTAGTGACAGGTAAAGCAGAAGCAAATGCAAAAATCACTGTTTATGATGCCACTGGCAAAGTATTAGGAACTGTTTTTGCGAATAAAGATGGTATCTATTCTTTAAAACTTACTCCACCATTAACCAGTGAAGCGGGCGGTAAAGTGGTTGCCGAAGATGCTGCGGGTAATAAATCTGAGGAAGTTAAAATTATTGCAGGTAAAGATACCATACCACCAGCATCTCCTTTTGTTGAAGTAAATAAAGAAGGATCGGTAATCCATGGTAAAACTGAAGCAAATGCAAAAGTTCAAATAAAAGATGCCGATGGTAAAGTGATTGGAAGTGGGACCGCCGATGCTCAAGGTGAATTTCAAATTACACTTTCACCTGCTTTAAAAGAGGCGCAAAAGGGCATAGTGGTTGTGGAAGATGCTGCTGGTAATGTATCTAAACCAGTTGAAATTACGCCAGGCTTTGACTCGATTGCACCAGATAAACCGACTGTTCAAATTAATACAGATGGTACTTCTGTAACCGGTACGGCTGAGGCCAATGCCAAAATTGAAATTAAAGATACAACAGGGAAGGTAATTGGTAGTGGAACAGCAGATGCGAATGGAAAATTTACAATTTCTATTTCACCAGCTTTAACGGATAATAAACATGCTTCGGTATCAGCTATAGATAATGCTGGAAATAAGTCTGAAGTTGTTGATATTGTAGGTACAAAAGATACAACACCACCAGCAAAACCTATATTAAATAGCGTAGATGATGATGTAGGCGCTGTTAAAGGAGCTATAACGGCTGGTTCTGAAACTGACGATGCTAGACCAAAACTTACAGGCTCAGGTGAAGCAAATGCAACTCTTACGATTTATGATAATGGTGTTGCAATTGGAGTTGTGACGGTAACAAGTGGTAGATCTTGGTCATTTACATTTGATAAAGACTTAGCTCTTGGTAAGCATACTATTACTTTGACTCAAACTGATGCGGCAGGCCTTACCAGTGAGGCAAGTTCTCCATTTACCTTTTATGTAGTTGCACCGAAAGCTGCGAGCCTGTCTGAAACTTCAGTAGATACTTTAAGTACAGAAGGGCCATCTTTGGCAGATAGTGTCGGATTGCATACTTTAAAGGTAGCGCAAAATACAACAACTGAGACGAATAACCCGCAGAAATCGGTTCCTTTAGATGATTTATTAAAAAGTTCTACGGCTAGTGAATCAGACCCAATCGCAAAGCTTCTCTCATCAACAGCGTTAAAAACGACTCAGGCATCTGAGCCAATCGAAGTAAATGCATCAGTTGGTCAGACAACATCAAATCCTGATCATCCTTTACCTGATACAACTTCTTCGGTTTTACAAAACCTTTTAGATCAAACTTATCCAGTTGTTTAGGGTATTTGAGACAATATGTAAAAAGCGCTCAATGAGCGCTTTTTTAATTTATTGTTTGATTTTTTGGTGTTGTGAGAAGAGCGATTAGCCCATAGAGGATTGCGCCAATTGTAGCGAGTAACATGTCTTTATGTGCATCCCACATATCACCTTGTTGCCCATTATAATTTTCAGCTTGTTCAGGTGATAGCCCGATTGCAATTACCCATTCGATCAGTTCATAAAAGACACTAGACGCCATCACAAACTGGACTACAAGTAAGAATAAAGAAAAAGGACGTGCAGTGGGTAACCATACTTGGAATACACGATAAATAAGAGGATAGAGCAAAACACCATAGGCAAGATGAACTAAACGATCATACATATTGCGGGACCAGCCCATATATTGATCTAGGTTGAAATGGAACACCTGTTGTATCCAGTCATTGTATGGAACGTAGGAGTAGAGATAGTGAGCACCAATAATATGGATTAATAAAAACAGTAGATAAAAAGTAAAACTTAAGAAATCGAGACCAATTTTTTTGAAAATAATAAAAAGCAGAATCACCATAAAAACAGTGCCAGCTTGATGAAGCAAATAAGCCTCAAACTCAAGTGGTTGAATACCTGAAATGATAATGGCAATAAAAAGCAGGCCAAGCGCAATATAGTGTTTAACTTTGAATTCTTTTTCGATCATTTTATAAATAAGTCTTTATTCTGATTTGTATGAGTGTAATAAAAAAGCGAAGCCTAAGCTTCGCTTTTTATAACTTTTTTAATTAGATTTTGCTAATTAATTCGTTAATTTGTTTAGCTTGTTCAGCAGCATTACCTGTGTAAGTTGCAGGTGTAAGCTCAGCTAAGCGAGCACGCTCTTCACTTGGTACTTGAGCAAGTTCGTTACCATTTACGAAGTCAACCATCATGTCACGCGTCATTGCTTGACCACGAGTTAATGCTTTTAACTTCTCATATGGTTTTTCAACGTTATAACGACGCATAACTGTTTGAATTGGCTCTGCAAGAACTTCTTGAGCTTGGTCAAGATCTTCATTTAAGCGGTTTGCATTGAGTTCAAGTTTACCAATACCTTTTAAGCAAGCATCAAAAGCAATTAAGCTTTGAGCAAAACCAACACCCATGTTACGAAGTACAGTTGAGTCAGTTAAGTCACGCTGCCAGCGAGAAATTGGTAATTTTTCGCCTAAGTGAGCCAACACTGCATTTGCAATACCTAAGTTACCTTCAGAGTTTTCAAAGTCGATTGGGTTAACTTTGTGCGGCATAGTTGATGAGCCAACTTCACCTTCTTTAAGTTTTTGCTTGAAGTAACCTAAAGAGATATAACCCCATACGTCACGGTTAAAGTCGATCAAAATTGTATTGAAACGACGTAACGCGTCAAATAATTCAGCCATGTAGTCGTGTGGCTCAATTTGAGTTGTATATGGATTAAATGTTAAACCTAAAGATTCAACAAAAGCTTGTGAATGCGCTGGCCAATCCACATTTGGATAAGCAGAAAGGTGAGCATTGTAGTTACCTACTGCACCATTGATTTTGCCTAATAATTCAACATTTTCAAATTGTTTGATTTGGCGAGCTAAACGATATGCAACGTTCGCCATTTCTTTACCCAAAGTTGTTGGGCTAGCAGTTTGACCATGTGTACGAGACAACATCGGTTGTTCAGCGTGAGTTGTAGCTAAAGCAGAGATTGCATTTAAAATTTGCTTCATGCTTGATACTAAAACTTCACGACCGTTTTTAAGCATAAGTGCATGAGACAAGTTATTGATGTCTTCTGATGTACAAGCAAAGTGAATGAACTCACCTGCATTTTGTAATTCAGCAATACCTGCAATTTTCTCTTTCAAGAAGTATTCAACTGCTTTTACGTCATGGTTAGTTGTGCGTTCAATTTCTTTAATGCGGTTCGCATCTTCTTCAGAGAAGTTGCTTACGATTGCATCTAGTGCTGCATTTGTTTCAGCTGAGAAAGGAGCAACTTCAACAATTTCTGGACGGTTAGAAAGCGCTTGTAACCAACGCACTTCCACAGTGACACGAGCATGAATTAAACCAAACTCAGAAAGAAAAGGGCGTAGCGCATCACATTTGCTGGCATAACGTCCATCTAATGGTGATAGTGCGGTTAAAGCGTTCATAACGATTCCTTAATGCTGGAATAAACATAAAACAAAAATAATCTCGTTACAGCCTTAGATAACTTGGTACTGTAAACGAGCAAGTGCTTGAATATCCTGTAGCAATTTACGTTTGCTAAAAATCATGTTCCATGAACTACCGCCGAGTTGTCGCCATAAATGGGCCATTTGTAGCCCCGTAAACAGACAAGCACGAATACGGTTGGTATGGTTGGTATCTTTAAATGCCTCAGCATTACCACGAACAAGAATACGTGGATTAATCTGTCCGGCAGTATCAACATAGGTTTGCGCCAAATTGGCTAAAATACTTGGGTGTAAATAGTTATTATCAAAAAAAGAAAGCTGTTTTAAAATCTTCTGCTGCGCTTTTTCAATAATCGCCACATATTCAGGATTGCTATAGACCTTTTTCTCTAACTGCAAAAGTGACATCGCATAAGACATTGGAAGCTTTGCACTACGCATTTTAGGCAAACGAGATTTAGGCGCATTGGTAAAAGGCTGAGTGATACAATTTTCAAGAGTTTTAAGACCCAACGAAATATCAGCCAATTGATTGAAAAAATCCAACGTCTGAACAGCATTATTATTTGTTGTAGGGCGAATATTTAAACTCGCCTTTATTAATAACTCAAAATAAAAGTTACCACTTTCACCAATACTTTGCTGACCTGTCATGGCGGTCATATGCGTAAGCTGGGTCGCTTGAAATACCCCAGCCAAGGCAAGGGCACGGTTTTGGCGAACATTCAAGGCTTGTGATTGTTGAAAGGGTAACTCCACCATGCCATTCATTCCCTTAAATAAAATTTGGTGTAGGGGCGTTTGTATGGTGAATAACACCCCCGCCTAGGCAAACTTCATCCGAATAAAATACAACACTTTGACCTGGTGTAACTGCACGTTGAGGTTCATCAAACTCAACACGAACACCATGCTCACTATTTTCATCAATAAACACTGTACAAGCTTGATCAGGCTGGCGATAGCGTGTTTTAGCAGTGCAACGTAATCCTTCAGCCGGAATATTTTGCTCGCCTGCCACCCAGTCAATGGCCTCACTCCAAAGCTGTGTACTTTGCATAAGTGGGTGATCATGTCCTTGGCCGACCACTAAACGGTTATTGGCAACATCTTTATGAAGTACAAACCATGCACCTTCTGATGCACCTTTCATACCGCCTAGACCAATACCGCCACGTTGACCGAGCGTATAGTACATCAGACCGTGATGTTCACCAACTTCTTTGCCGTTATCAAGTACAATTTTACCTGGTTGAGCGGGTAAATATTGTTTAAGGAAGTCATTAAAGCGACGTTCACCAATAAAACATATACCAGTTGAATCTTTTTTCTTCGCAGTTGCTAAGTCTAGTTCTTCGGCAATTCTACGAACTTCCGGTTTTTCAATTTCACCTACCGGGAAGAGCGTTTTGTTAATTTCACGGCCATGTACTGCATGTAAGAAATAAGTTTGGTCTTTATTGTTATCTAAACCACGTAATAAAGGTGCATATGCCTCACCTTTAGAGTTATAAGCAGTTTCAGCACGACGAGCATAATGACCTGTTGCAATAAAATCTGCACCTAAGGTCATGGCATGATCTAAAAATGCGCGAAACTTAATTTCTTTATTGCATAAGATATCTGGATTTGGAGTGCGACCGGCTGCATATTCAGCCAAGAAGTGTTCGAATACGCGGTCCCAATATTCCATAGCAAAGTTTGCAGTATGAAGTTTAATACCGATTTTATCTGCGACTGCTTGAGCATCGGCTAAATCTTCCATTGCCGTACAGTATTCCGTGCCGTCATCTTCCTCCCAGTTTTTCATGAAAAGGCCTTCAACTTGATAACCCTGTTGAAGTAAGAGCGCCGCAGAAACAGAGGAATCTACGCCACCAGACATACCGACGATGACACGTTGTTGCATAGGACTAGGCATCCAAATGAGAAGTTAATGAGGGAGAGAAAGGGTGCTCATAAATAAGAGCTAAAGGATAATGTTGTCCTTTCATGGCGTCTTCAATGGCTTTAATGACAAGAGGACTACGTGCACGGGCAGATTCTTTAAGTTCATCTAGAGTCATCCAGACAGCAGAAACAATACCTGTATCAAGTTTTGGGTCGCTTTCGACGTGGGTCACATGCGCTAAAAAGCAGAAGCGATAATAAGTACGGTCCGGAAACATAGGGGGGGTATAAGTATAAATACCAATTAGGGCATCTATATCTATATGATGTCCTGTTTCTTCAAGCGTTTCACGGATCGCTGCTTCTGTTAGTGTTTCACCACATTCCACATGACCAGCAGGTTGATTAAACACTGTGTGTACAAAACCTTCGCTATGTTCTTCGACAAAAAGATAGCGTCCATCTTTTTCTACGACTGTAGCGACAGTGACATGAGGAGTCCATGCGGCCATAAAAAAGCACCATGAATTTAAAAGTCGTATGATACGAAATTTAGGGGTTTTTGGCTACGGTCATCTTACAAACGATAGAGCATGCGAATAACTCTATCGTTTGAAAAACTCGGTTTGTTTTAATTTATTTGATTATCTTTATGGTTATTTTGCACTTTTACATAATGTCTTGCTGAGTAAGGTAAAAATGCCAATTCTTTTTCGGTTAGAGGACGTACTTGTTGTACGGGGCTTCCAACATAAAGATAACCACTTTTTAAGACTTTACGAGGCGGAACTAAGCTTCCCGCACCAATCATCACATCATCTTCAATAACAACATCATCTAAAATAACCGTATTGATCCCAACCAAAACTCGGTTACCAATAGTACAGCCATGTAAGGTGACATGATGGCCTACTGTCACATCTTCACCAATAATAAGAGGTGAACCATTAGGTTTTGCATCATTTTTATGGCTGACATGTAGCATACAATGATCTTGTACATTACTGTTTTTACCAATTTGAATACTATTTACATCTCCGCGAATGACTGCAAAAGGCCACACCGAAACATTTTCGGCCAATTTAACATCACCTACAACCACGGACATTTCATCAATGTAACAGCTTGGATCAATTTGTGGGTGATGGTCTAAATAAGGACGGATGTTTTTTGCCATGAGTAGTATCAATAGAAAATTTAGTAAAAGTATAAAATAAAAAAGCACTCACGCTAATAGCATGAGTGCTTAATTCAACTATTCTAAAATTATTTAAATTTAGAATAAGTTGCTGAAGAATTGTTTGATATGGTCAATTAAACGTGCGAAGAAACCAGCTTCTTCAACAGGTTTTAAAGCAACCAATGGTTTTTCAGCAATAACTTTACCATCTAAACTTGCAACAAGCTTACCAACGACTTGACCTTTTTGAAGTGGTGCATTTAGGTTCGGTTGAACAACCAATTGAGTTTTAATGCCGTCCGCTTTGCCTTTAGGCATAGTTACATTGAAGTTTTCAGCTAAACCAACCTGAACTTCATTTTCTTTACCAAACCAAACTTTAGCTTTTGCAAGAACTTGGTTTGCAGGTTGTACATTTGCAGTTTCAAAGTTTGCAAAACCCCACGCCAATAATGCACGAGTTTGGTCAGCACGTTCAGACATGCTTGGTGTACCAAAAATAACTGAGATTAAACGCATTGGACCGCGTTTACTTGAAGTCGTTAAGCAGTAACCAGCTTCATCAGTATGGCCTGTTTTTAAGCCATCAACACTTGGGTCAGTGTAAAGTAAAGCATTACGGTTGCCTTGTTTGATACCGTTAAATGTGAATTCTTTTTCAGAATAAATCGGGTAGTATTTTGAGCTGTCTTTAATAATATGTTGTGCTAAAACAGCCATATCTTTTGCAGTTGAGTAATGACCTTCAGCTGGCATACCAGTTGAGTTAATAAACTGGGTATTGGTCATTCCGATACGTTTTGCTTCTTGGTTCATCATGTGAGCAAAAGTACCTTCATTTCCAGCAATATGTTCAGCCATTGCTTTTGATGCATCATTACCTGACTGAATAATAATGCCGCGAAGCATTTCTAAAACAGTTGCTGTACCATTTAATGGAACATACATACATGATTCAGAACTACTGCCTTTACACCAAGCAGATTCATTCATACGAACCTGTTCATTTTCGGTAAGCTCACCTTTTAATAATTTTTGTTCAATGATGTAGCTTGTCATCATTTTAGTCATAGAAGCAGGAGCAAGCTTTTCATTTTCATTTTTAGAAGCGAGAATTTGTCCTGTCTCGTAATCCATTAATACATAAGACTTATTATTTAATTCTGGCGGAGCTGATAAGACAGTTGCTGCATAAGAAAAACTTGGTAAGAGGAGGAGTGCAGCAATAGCGCTTTTTCGAGTCATTCTAGGTAATTCCAATATCTTGTATGAAGCAGAAGAGCCTAGCATTTTAGGATAAAGCAAAGCCGACTTCTATGGGGGAAGTCGGCTTTTTCAAACAGTATTGTAACTAGAGAGTTTTTAACTAATTTAGTTTTGCGATTGATAAGCTTTCACGTCTTGGCAAACTAACGTATTTTGTTCGTTACCAGCAGCTTTTGCATCATTACGTGCTTCTTTTAAGACTTTCTTGAAGCTCTTGTCTTTACTACGTTTTTCTAAAGCTGCAACTGGATCGGCTTCATTTGGCAAATAGTCTTTTACAAGACGCTCATAACCTTGAGCAAATTCGGCATCTTTTTTACCAATTAAACTTGGGCAAATTTCAGAAAGTACTTGAATTGCTGCTAATTCTTCCGGTGTAGTACCTTTGGACGGTGTAACTTCAACAACATTTTCATTTTCAGTTTTCTTTTCAGCTGTTTTTTTCTTGTCAGCAGCATAACCCACTGTTGCCATTGTCATGAGTAAAACAACAGAAAGTGCTTGAACTAAACTTTTTTTCATAAACATGGATAACCTGAAACAAAAATTTGAAATATGCCGATAGCTTAAACAATTTAAACGCTAAAAAAATGGAAAAAATGTATTGTTATGTAGGTTTTCTGCTTTATCTCAACAGAAAACCCCAAAGATAAGCGTACTGATTGAGCTAAGCTCTTAATCTTTGTAATTTACCACTTCCTCACAAAGTTCATGTTGTTCGTGATGATCCATTTCTTTGGCAGCCTGACGTGCTTCACTTAACAGGGTTTTATATTCTGAATCATTTTGCAGCGCAGAGAAGGTAATTGATTTATTGGAATAACCACCCAGATACATTGCAATAATCTTTTGGGTATTGGTTTCAAGTTTTTTATTTGCGCCAACAAAATTAGGGCAAATTTCTTGTAAGACTTGAGTCGAGGCAATGTCATCTTTAATTAAGCTGTCAGCTTCTTGTGTTGAGATACCCTCATCAGCAAAAACCGCTTGAGTACACAATGTGATACTGATCCCCAATACTTGAAAAAAAGGAGCGAAAGTTTTCATTTTTTCACAATTTTATAATGCTATGGAGGCATAAATATATATAATTCAACAAATAATTCAATTGAGAAAACCTCTGGGTTTATTTGTCGAGAAAGATTTTTTGTGAATATTTTAATTGCCAATGATGACGGTGTATTTGCACCAGGTATACAAGCTTTAGCTGACGCGTTAAAACCACTAGGCCGTGTTGTGGTGGTTGCTCCAGAAAGTGAAAGAAGCGGGTTTTCGAGTGCCTTAACTTTAGATCGTCCTTTACGTCCTATTCAAATTGCTGAAGATGTATGGGCTGTTAATGGCACACCAGCCGATTGTGTTTATTTATCCATGAATGGATTATTTGACTTCGAATTTGATTTGGTTGTTAGTGGAATCAATAGTGGCGCAAATTTAGGCGATGATGTTTTATATTCGGGAACTGTTGGCGCCGCCTTTGAAGGTCGTTTAATGAAACAACCGGCAATTGCGGTTTCTTTGGCCGGGCCTGATGTACGTTCATACGACCATAAAGATGATTATGCGCAAGCTGCCAAATGGGTACATGACTTTATTGCAAAAGGTCTACCTGCACTGCCACCGCGACATATTTTTAATATTAATATTCCAGATGTACCTCAGCTTAAAGGTACACAAATTACTTACCAAGGCCGCCGTGCCCAATCTAAACCTATCACCAGCCATGTAGACCCTAGAGGAAGACAGGTTTACTGGATTGGTCTTGCTGGTGAGGCGGTAACTGATCCACAGCGTATTGCTAGTCAAATACAATCTGATTTTTTTGCGGTCGCGAATGGTTTTGTGAGCGTGACGCCAATTCAGATGGATGCAACAAACTATGCGGTTTTAGAAGATTTGCAGGCTAGTTTGGGGTAATAAACTGAGCCGAATGTTATAACTTTGTGAATAAAGAAAAAGAGGAACATGTTTCCTCTTACTTTTTTGGTACTCTTAGCCGAAATGATTTGTAGCATTTAGTGAGGGAGATCGATGCATTTAACTGGGCAACAAAGCAGATTGCATATTCAAAGAGACAAAATAATGAAAATTATGATGTTGTCTGTAGCTGTAGGTTTTACTGTTGCAATGGCAGGATGTGCTTCTAAACCACAAATTAATAATAGTTCTCGCTATGCAATGGCTCCTAACTATTACACGGTCCGTTCAGGTGATACTTTAAGTGGTATTGCAATGCGCTATGGTCTGGACTATCTCAGTATTGCAGAGATGAATGGTATTGCACCGCCATATCGTATTTATGTTAATCAATCATTACGATTGAAGAAATCTTCTTCACCAAGAACCGTGTCGACACAAGTCATGGCGCAACCGGAACCAATTAAGCGTCAAACAATTGCTTTACCGACAACTACTGCACCAACCACTCCACCGCCAGCAACTGTTGCGCCATCAACCAATACAACAGTGGGAGCATCTATTCCAAGCTCAAGCTTACGTTGGGTGAAACCAAATAACGGTCCGGTTATTCAAGGCTTTAATTTGGCGAATAATGTCAAAGGAATCCGTTACGGTGGTAACCAAGGTGACCCGATTTATGCGGCGGCTGATGGTCAAGTTGTATACGCAGCCGATGGTCTGAAAGAATATGGTAACTTGGTTTTAATTAAACATATTGATGGTTACATCAGTGCGTATGCCCACAATAGCAAGATGATGGTGAAGAGTGGTGACAATGTAACCGCAGGCCAAAAGATTGCTGAAATGGGGTCTTCAGGGGCATCTCGCGTTATGCTTGAGTTCCAAATTCGCCTTGACGGTAAACCGATCAACCCCGCAAATCTTTTACCAAATTAGCTAATGCATTAAATATAGGTTTCCTCGTATAATACAATTGGTTGCTTTCATTACAACAATAAGCATTTTTTATAAATTTAGAATTAGATTTGAGGAAACCTATGTTAGATCAGCTTCGTGCGATGGGTGTTTTTGCTTGTGTGGTTGAAAAAAGTTCATTTAGTGGTGCGGCACGTGAATTAGGCATTACAACAAGTGCTGTAAGTCAGCAAATCCGTTCTCTTGAAAATGAAATGGATGTAATTTTATTACATCGTTCTACGCGAAAACTTAGTTTGACTGAGGCAGGGCAGGCTTTTTTCTCAAGTTGCCAAGAAATGTTGGCAGCAGCAGAAAGAGGCAAAATCAGAATCAATGAATTGCGAGATGATTTGATTGGTGACTTGCGTATTGCAACTACCCCTGATTTAGCGGTTCAGCACATTATTCCTGCTTTATCTCACTGGATGTCTGCCCATCGTGGTCTATCTGTTCATTTTGAAGTGGGGCATCGATATATCGATTTAATCGAAGAGCGAATTGATATTGCAGTGCGCATGAGTTCTACAGCGGTAGAAGAGAGCGACTCTGTTATTCCTATGGCTTTTGTCGATCAGATTTTGGTAGCCTCTCCCAGCTATCTCAATCAAACAAGCCCAATCTTGCATCCAAATGATTTAAACAACCATGAGTTGCTTTCTATCAATGCAATGAATGATTCACGTAGTTTTAATTTTCAGCACGCTAAAACTGGTGAAAAATTAAATATCGAGATGGCAAGCCGTTTGCAAAGTAATAATTTACAAGTGGCTAAAGCGCTATGCCAGCAAGGGCATGGAATTGCCAGAATTTTATATTTAGATGCTCAAAAAGAACTGAAGAATGGTTCTTTAATTGAAATCCTTCCAGATTGGAAACTCCCAGCTTTCACTTTATATGCAGAGATTGCAAAACACGATCAACAGCCAATGAAAATTCAACGTTGTGTCGAAGCGCTTAAGCAATACTTCAGCCAGTTGGCTGGCGGAAGAGCAATGCAGATTGTTCGTTAACTTTTATCTCATTCATAAAAAAGGGCTTGTTATTACAAGCCCTTTTTTATGTCAGTGTTATTTTTGCTTTAGCGTAGCAACTTCCTCTTGAGTTTCTTGAGGAAGATCATCGGCTGTGAGCTCTTCATGCTTTTTAATTTTTTTCTTATTTTTCTTTTTCTTCTTCGGCTCCTCTTCAACTTCTGCGCCATCTTCAATCGCTTGCCAGTACTCAAGTTGTTCCATTACAGCGGCATAAATAGAATGCTTACTGTATTTGCCTTTTTTGTCGAGGGTACCAACAGGGCGAGCCATTAAAATCTCAAGTGCTTGATCAATTGTATCAATTGCATGGATATGGAATTGACCCATTCGCACCGCATCAATCACATCTTGACGTAGCATCAAGTGTTGCATGTTTTGGCGTGGAATAATGACACCCTGTTTGCCAGTTAAACCTTGTAGCTTACATGCATCATAGAAGCCCTCAATTTTTGCATTTACGCCACCAATTGGTTGAACTTGACCTAACTGGTTCATAGAACCGGTAATTGCCCATGACTGATCAATTGGTAACTGGCTAATTGCAGAGATTAATGCAGAAAGCTCGGCAACGGTTGCACTGTCGCCGTCCACTTGTCCGTAGCTTTGCTCAAAAGCCAGAGCAGCAGAAAAATGTAAAATCTGTTCACGGCCAAAGTGAGCTTTTAAGAAGCTAGACATGAGTAACACGCCTTTGGCATGCAATGAACCGCCTAGTTCTACACTACGTTCAATATCAAGAATATCGCCACCGCCTTGATAAACCGAGGCAGTTAAGCGTGAAGGTAAACCAAACTCAACATCTGCATAGTGAATGACAGAGAGGGCATTAATTTGACCTAAACGATGGCCAGAAGTTTCGATTAACTGGGTTCCACGCGATAAATCTTGCCAGTAAAGTTCTCTTAAATAGCCTAAGCGATATTGTCGGTGTTGTAAGGCAAGGTTAATGTGCTGGTCGGTTACCATCTTATCATTGGCTTTAAATGCATGATGATGCGCTTCACGAATAAGATCACCCAACGTTGAAGCATGTAACGACAATGAGCTTTGGTCTTCGGCCTGACGGCTTGAGTCTGTCAGTAATGCCGCTAGAGCACTGCGGTCAAATGGAAGCAGTTTATCGGCTTGTACATAGTCTGCAATCAGCTGCATATAAGCTTGTTCATTTTCGTCATTACGTTGTAATGTATCGGTAAAATCTGCGCGAATTTTAAATACGCTACCAAGCTCTGGTTCTACTTCTAAAATTTCATAATAAATCTCAGGCTCTGCCATCAGTACCACTTTAATATCAAGTGGAATAGCAGCAGGCTCTATCGAGATACTGCCGGTTAAAGTCAACATATGTTCAAGAGAAGAGAGCTTGAGTTGGCCCGATTTTAAGGCACGCTTTAAACCTTGCCATGCATAAGGCTGTTCGAGTAATTGCTCGGCCTCAAGCATTAAAAAACCACCATTGGCTTGATGTAGGGCACCAGGGCGAATAAGAGTGAAATCTGTGGTAATTGTGCCGTTGTGGGTGAGTTGTTCTACATGACCCAGCAAGTTGTAGTGCGTTGGGAAATCTTCAAAAATAACCGGAGCACCGCTATTTGGCTTGTTTGAGACAATCACATTTGCTTGATAACGCGCCGGTACGCGATTGAACATAGCAGGAGCAAAGTCATCTTCTTCTTGTTCTAAAATTAACTCAACATTGTCAATGATATCTTGAGCATACTGTTTTAAATAATCTTCAAGGCCTTTCACTTGACCATATTTATTTAAAATTAAGTCCATGCGTGGCATAACCACTTGAGTGGCGATGTCTCGATTTAAAACAGAAACTTTGTCGCGTGCATCATCTTCTAAGTCGCCCAAATGCAAACCAAGACGCTCAAGCTTTTTATCCATATAGCGAATATTGGCTGCAATCTCAGCACGCTGTTTACTATTTAAAGCGTCAATTTCTGTTTGAGTCAGTTCTTGAACCTGATTATCTTTTAACTGTACAGGTACAAAGCCATGTTTCTCATTTCGAGAAATCAATTTTAGATCAAGTTCTTCGCCTTCTTTTGTTAATTCGACAAGTGCTTGTTGCTGTTCATCACCAGTTTCCTGACGGATTCGCTCGATACGGTTATGATAAGTTTCTGCACTAAAACGGCGTTCAAGCTGCTTTAAAATAATTTGCCAAGTTTGATGAAGAGTTTGTTGAAACTTGGTTCCTTGTCCAGCAGGAAAGCGTAGCGCAATAGGCTGACGAGCTTGTTTAAAGTTATAAACATATACCCAATCATCTGGAGTAGGCATTGTTTTAGCATGTTGTTGTAGTAAACGCTTAATCATGGTGCGTTTACCTAAGCCTGCTGTTCCTACCGCAAAAATGTTATAACCAGAGTAGGGTAAGGAAATGCCAGCTTCTACCGAAGCTTTGGCGCGGTCTTGCCCTAAAAAGTTGTTGAGCGGCTTGATGCGTTTTGTTGAGGCTGGAATATTTTCAAAATTTGGAATATGCGTAAGTTGTTCGGGTTTTAACGCTGTTTTATCTAAAGTCATTTTAATATCAGGTTGCTCAAAAGCTGAAGGAAATGCATTTATTGTGACGTTTGTGGTGTTTGTTTTAGCGAGTGATAAAGTTGAAGATGTCACTTGATCAAGTTTTTGTGTCACTGTTGATATCCAGCAAAAGAAAACGAAGGTTGAAGATTAAAGGTATACAGGTTTAGCATAAAATATCAAGCAAACTTGCCGTTTTTATCATCAAAACAAAACTTGATTGCATAAAGAATCTTGAAAGCAATTGTAAGAAGCGATTGAATAGGCGCATTTATAATTTATGGAAAATAAAAAACGAATGACCACACAAACCTCTGGTTGGGTCTCGGCGTTTAAAGCATTTTTAGACCGTCGTGCATTAATTATGCTATTTCTGGGTTTTTCTGCCGGAATACCCATTTTATTGATTTTCTCTAGTCTCTCTTTATGGCTAGGTGAAGCAGGCATTGATAAAAGTGCCGTCACTTTTTTCAGTTGGGCGGCTTTAGGATATTCCTTTAAATTTGTTTGGGCTCCCTTAATTGATGAGTTACCTGTACCAGTCTTGACTAAAGCTTTAGGCCGAAGACGTGCATGGTTGCTTATTGCGCAGTGTTTAATCGTACTTGCGATATGTACAATGGCTTTTGCCGACCCTGCTTTAGGTCACAGTTATCTTGTTCAAATGGCGGCAGGCGCAGTTTTACTTGGCTTCTCGGCTGCAACGCAAGATATTGTGATTGATGCTTATCGTATTGAGCTGGCTGAAACTGAAATGCAGACAGTGTTGGCATCAACTTATAATGCGGGTTACCGGATCGGTATGATTGTAGCTGGTGCTGGTGCATTATTCTTAGCGGCGCATTTGGGGACCGCAAAAGGAAATTATATTTACGAGGCTTGGAAGACGACCTATTTAACGATGGCAGCAGTCATGTTGGTCGGTATTATTACAACTTTACTCGTTCGTGAACCTAAAGTTGATCGTATATATAAAAACTATAAATCAAGTGATTATTACCGTCTGGTTTTAGTATTTTTTATTGCAGTTATCTCATTTGTATTAACCTATATTTACTCAGGCCAAGTTACCGAAGCAATTTCAAAAGCTGGCAATATTCAAGATAGTGCTGCTTTATTTGGTTTAGAAGCTTTAAGGTTCTTAACGGCGACAGGTGTTGCCATTCTAGCTGGTTATCTATTGGTTAAAATAGGTGTGGTGAACCAGCAAATGGCTAAGGAAACTTGGATTGCCCCAATTCTGGATTTCTTTAAACGTTATGGTGTCAAACTTGCCTTAGTACTTCTATTCTTGATTGGGTTCTTCCGTATTTCAGACATTATTGCTGGTGTGATTTCTAATGTCTTTTATCAAGATCTGAACTTTAGCAAAGAACAAATTGCTGAAGCCGTAAAAGTTTATGGTGTTATTTTCAGTTTGGTGGGTGGTTTCTTAGGTGGCTTATTAGCTCAACGTATGAACATCATGAAACTGATGTTCGTTGGTGCTGTATTGGCAAGCTCTACTAATCTCATTTTCATTGGCTTAGTAAAATCTGGAAAACCGCTTGATATGGTGGATGTCCAAATTGGGAATAACCATTATAAAGTGAAGCCAGATGAAGTGGGGTATTGGAAGCTCAAAGTGCCAAGCTCAAGTTTTAATGGCACCCAACAAATTGATGTCAAAGCTGGTTATGCTTTGCAAGATCAACAAGCCGAGACTATCGTTCGGGCTCAACCTCTAGTGACAACTCACTCTGAGAGTGTTCCTTTACAAATTTTACCTTTAATGGGAAGTGATCAGATATCGGCTAACTCTTCCGAAGGCAGTGTCGTGATTCGTGGGCAGTATTTTGGTAAAGCCTTATCACCTACTCAAAAGATTGTGATGAATCTTGATGGACAAAATTTTGATGCAAAAATGACAGATCAAAAGGGTGTGTTTAACGCAGCAATTGATATGCAAAAATTATTGTCATCACCAAGTAAGCAACTTACTGCTTCAATTGTCGATGGAAATCAAAAAATATTATCGATTACTCACCACTATGAAGTCGCTTCAAATTCTGTACCAAAACCTGAATTAGATGTGAATATAGATCCTTTACCGTACATTGATACTCAATCAGGTCAAGAAGTTGAGATTAGTGGTAAAGTCATTAAACCTTATAGCTCACTATGGCTTTATTTTGCCATTGTCGTTGATAACATGGCTTCAGGCTTAGCCGGTGCGGCATTTATTGCGTTCCTTTCAAGTTTGACCAGTGTGTCATTTACTGCTGTTCAATATGCGATCTTTAGCTCACTTATGACCCTTACCCCAAAACTTTTAGGTGGATATTCGGGTACCATAGTGAGTAATATTGGATACCCAAACTTCTTTTTGATGACCACAATGATCGGGATTCCAATCTTAATTTTAGTTGTTTGGGTTGGAAAACTGCTTAAAGATCATCAAACACATGACATAGAAAAGGCAGGTGAATAAACATGCGAATGCTTCATACAATGTTGCGAGTAGGCAATTTAGAACAATCTTTAAAGTTCTATACCGAAGTATTAGGGATGAAGTTACTTCGTAAGCGTGATTATGAAGAAGGTCGCTTTACACTGGCATTTGTTGGTTATGGCGATGAAGAAAATAATACCGTGCTTGAACTTACTCATAACTGGGATACCTCAAGTTATGATTTAGGAAATGGCTATGGTCACATTGCGATTGGTGTTGAAGATGCTTATAAAGCATGTGAAGAAATCAAAGCACGTGGCGGTAAAGTCGTTCGTGAAGCTGGCCCAATGAAGGGTGGCGTAACAGTGATTGCATTTGTTGAAGATCCGGATGGCTACAAAGTCGAGCTTATTCAACAAGACGCAAATGCTAGAAATAATTAAATAAATGACTCAGGCGCTTTAAGATTTAGGTCTTAAAAGTCTAGCTTTATTTCTATAGCCCAGTATGATGAAGGCTTGACCAAATGGTCAATTTATCAACTGGGCTTTTCTTTATCTAAAATAATCATAGGATGTGAACATGCTGAAGTTCTTGGCACTTGATCGATTTACAATTTTGTTGGTTGGCATGGTACTACTAGCAACTTTTTTTCCAGTCAGTGGTCAAGCTGCGCAGTATTTCAATACATTAACTACAGTCGCGATTGCTATTTTATTTTTCTTGCATGGTGCCAAGCTGTCTCGTGAGGCAGTCATTGAAGGTATTTTGCATTGGAAAATGCACTTACTGGTATTTGCAATTACGTTCTTTATTTTTCCTGCTATTGGTTTATTGGCTAAACCTATTCTTTTACCTTTATTAGGGCAGCAGCTCTATTGGGGTTTTTTGTTTATGTGTTTCTTGCCATCTACTGTTCAGTCTTCTATTGCATTTACTTCAGTTGCAAAAGGGAATGTGGCAGGGGCGGTATGTAGTGCATCTTTCTCAAACTTGGTAGGTATGTTTATTACGCCAGTTTTAGTCAGTTTCTTTATTTTAGGACAAAGTCAGCACGGATTTGATCCTACATCTTCAATTATACAAATTACTTTGTTGCTATTAGTGCCTTTTGTTTTAGGGCAATTACTTCGTCCCTATGTTTTTCCATATATGGCAAAAGTACCAAGTATTGTAAAAGCATTTGACCAAGGTTCAATTTTGATGGTGGTCTATGGTGCATTTAGTGGGGCAGTGGTTGCGGGGCTTTGGCATCAGGTGAGTTGGAAAACCTTACTGCTTTTGACCATTGCTTGTTCTATTTTACTCACCATTATTATGCTGCTTGCACTTTATTTACCGCGCGCTTTTGGTTTTAACCGAGCTGATCAAATTACAGTGTTCTTTTGTGGCTCAAAAAAGACCTTGGCCAGTGGTGTACCTATGGCACAAATCTTATTTATTGGCCAACCTTTAGGTATGATCGTTTTACCAATTATGATCTTTCACCAAATCCAGTTAATGGTCTGTGGGGTGATTGCAAATTACTTGGCTAAATCCCAAGATTAATTCGCAAAAAAAAATTATATGGCGTATAATACTGCCCACTTGTTGTGCTTAGCTCTAACCCTTGAGGTTTCGGTGGGCCAAAAGAATGGTCTGTTGTGGTGTTGATCTGCTTGTAAAAGCTTTCCTCAATTTAATTGAGAGTGATCAATTGCGATGACAGCTTAAGCCTTTCTTCAATTAGGAGTAATCGACGATGCGCGCCGATATTCACCCAAAATATGAAAAATTAGTTGCAACTTGTTCTTGCGGTAACGTAATCGAAACTCGTTCTGCTTTAGGTAAAGAAACTATTTACCTTGACGTATGTTCAGCTTGCCACCCTTTCTACACTGGTAAACAAAAGAATGTAGACACTGGTGGTCGTATCGACAAATTCAAACAACGTTTTGCTGGTATGTCTCGCTCTATCAAGCGTTAATACTTCAAAACGAAACAAAAAACGGGCTTATGCCCGTTTTTTGTTTTTAATATACAAGACCATTATTGGTCTTGTACGTCTGTTAAGCGGTCAAGTTTTTTCTGAAAATAATCACCTTGTAGAAAGCGCGCTTCTACATTCCATGCATTGGCAAACAGGTTCATATCATTCAAGTGAGCTAATAAAATTCCAATCGGTTTTACAGTCAAATAGTTCAATATTTTTTCTTGCAAGTTATTAAGCCCTTGGTCTGAGCTTAATAGATCAGTTTTGCTGGACTGTAATTTTACAAGTTGAATATCAAGCTGCTGTAATATTGAATCGCTATACATAGAAGAAGCAAAATCTCGAATTGAAATTTCCGCACCATGTTGGCGTAAGCGAGCAATGTGCTGTTGAGCAATTGGAAGATAAGGCTGAAGAGCTTGTTCTGAAAATTGCAAAATCAGTGGGCTTTCAATTTTACTTCCGATAATAGTTAGTAGTTTGGAAATCAGCTCAGGGAATGTTTTATCTTTCAGCAAAATATCAATATTAAGGTTAATAATGAGTTTCGCTTTAGGATACTGAGCAATGAAATTATGAAGCTGTTTACACGCTTCTACCAATATCCAGCGGTCTAACTGAATTGAAAGTTCTGCATCTTCTTTAAGATCACTTAAATCATTTAAGTCATACCATTGTTCACCCGCAATAAAACCACTTGTCACTTCATAGTTGTGAGTTTCTTGGTCATGCTTATCGTAAATTTGCTGGTACTTCAGATGTATTTCGCCCTGAGCTAATTTTTGTCTTAACTGCTGGAGTAAAGAGGACTGAGGCGTATGGTCAAAATGTTCAATTGTTAAATCAAGAGGAACCGCTTCAATGCTCGGTGAAACCGTTTTTTCTACTGTTGGCATTACTTCAAGTTGAGGTGTAACCTGAGGTAAATCCTGTTTTTCAGCCTCATTCAGCAGTGAGTTAAAAGAGTTCTCAGTTAAGGGCTGGTTGAGAAAAGCATAACCAAGCTTTAACTGTACTGAAAAGTTTTGCTCATTCACTTTTAACAAATGTTCTTTTTGCAAAGTTTGTAAACTCGTCAGCTGTGAGTTTAAAACTGAACTATTTTCGGCTTGTAAAATCCCGACATAACTACCCAAGTCGACTTGGAAAATCGGCATCTGTGCATGGTCTTTTAAAAAACCATGGAGCTGATTGAAATATTGTCCTAAAGTTTGCCAACCCTGTTGAAAAATTCGTTCTGGGCACTGTGCAAGTCTAAATAAAACAACGGCGTTTGCTTGGGCAGGGTGGGTCGATAAATGACGATTAATCTGCGGCCAAGCTGCACTCAACCCAACACTTTTTTCGGACGGAGCACTATTTGCTGGAGTAGTTAGATCAACTTGATAGTCGATGGTGAGTTGTACCGCGTCTTCTTCTTGGCTTGGAATAAACTCGAGTTTTAGCGCATTATTACCCGAAATAGCCTGATGCTGACTCTGGATTTCAAAGCGTGCCTGATCAAACTGGCCTAAAGAAATTTTCTTAAATCGCTGTTTAAAAATATTTAAATCGTTGGGCTGTAAGACATCTAAAATCGGTAATCCAATAATGTCTTCTTCTTGTTGAAAACCAAAAAGATTCAAATATTCGGTATTTGCCTTAATGTGGATGCCTTCTTGAAAAATAGCAACCGCTTTATGGCTGTTGTCGACCAGCGTTTGCGTATGCGTATGAATGGTATCAAGCTCGGCCAAAAGACGTTGTTCCGTCTGTAAAAGGCGGCTGTATGACAGTGCCCGAACCAGCGTAATATAGAAATAATCTAGCGGTTCTAATGGGACTACATCATAAATCCCTTTTTGAATATAGCTTTGATATTGCTGCGCTTGGTAATCATCTGGCTGTAAAAGTAATATTGGAAGCTGCGGCTGTTCTGAGGCTTGAACAAGGGAGAGAGTTTGTTCAATTTTCAAATCATAGGCGCGACCAAAAATAATGACATCCCAAGATGTATTGAGCTGCTTTTCAAAACTTTTTAAATCATCAAGTAATAAGGCATTAACTTGATAATCATTCCCCGATAATAAATTTAAAATTTGGTTATAACGTAACTGGTTATCATCAATAATGAGTAAACGTATTTCAGTACGTTTTAACCTTTTAGATAGTAAAGAGTTTCTCACTTTAATGCTTCCCATAAATCTTGGCTATTCACGGTGTTATTCTTTTTCAGCATGAACTGATCAAGCAGGTACTGTTGCTGCTCATTCAGAAGCTCAAATTGAAATTGAATAAAACTTTGAGTAATGAGTTGTGCTTTGAGTAGATACACTTTGATTTCTTCTGTCCCCAATCGTAAATGAATTGTTTGTTGCTCTCTAAAAATTTGAGACCCCGGTAAAATAAGCGTGTTTTGTATTTCTTCTAGGTTTTGAGTTTGTAGTAATAGTGCAGGGTGATAATTACGCGTATGACGCTCTGCCTGAATATGTACAGCGCAAGGGAACATGGCCTGTGAAAGAATTTCTAAACCCAGTTCCAGACTTTTTTCTGTAGATTGCTTAATCCAGCGAATTACACCGCCACGCCACTGACCATGTAGCGTTTCCTTCACCAAAATATATTCGCCGGTTCTTAAGTTTTTAGGTGCTTCGCCGGACCATTTAATACGATAGCCATTAACACTAATATCAAGCACGGTAGTTTGATAAATGGTTTTACTCTCACGGCTTAAGCGTTGATAAGACGAGGTTTGTTGTTCTTTTTTCTCTAAATTGGATAAAACTTTCGATTCACTTTGTAAATTATAGTTATTACTCAGTTGTAGCGTTTCTTCAAAGTTTTTGGCTTTAGACAAATAGAAATGTGCGGTACTTAAGCCAAAACAAATTTGTAAAGCTGCATTATATTCATAACGCTCATGACGGCGCTGTGCTGTGGTGCCCAAAATCGTTTGAACGTGAAACTTTAATGCGGGACTTAAATAAATCTTTTCATTTTTAGACATATATTGAGCATTTTTATGCATGGTGGCAGTAACATGCTCAAGCAAAGCTTGCGTGCTAATAAAAATACTTGGATTGAAATTTGAGCTTTGTTTCTTGTTATATACAGGCGGATGATCTTTAGTTGGGTCGACCACATACTTTGTTGAAGCAGTGTCTTTCGGCAAGATCTGAATCATGCGTGCCCAATCAAAACTACATTGAAACAAGGCCTGAATTTCTGACTGGCGAATCTGATTGGTGTTAAAAATATCTAATAAAATAAGCTGTGCATAAGCCTGCGTAATATTGGCTAGCGGATGCTGTACACCTTGAATATGATTAATATTGGTTAAATGATATTTGTATTGAACCGCTGTTTCGTAAAGCTGGTGAGCAATTAACCATTGACCTTTGACAGGTTCGCTATAGAGCATATGCTGTTGATATAAAAGATTGGTCAACTGCTGCAATGCGTGGAATGTCGCCAGAATTCGTGCGGTTTGTAAATTTTTCTTTTGTTTAAAAGAGAACAAAGAAAACTTCTGTTTTTGTAGCTGTTCGTGGCTTGTTTGCGCAATATTTAAATAAATACTGGCAAAATAACAGCGCAGAAGCATGGCCAGTTCAATAATATGCTCGTTACGGTCAGTACTAATGACGCCTTGGTTAAAGAAGTTTTTTTCTAAACTCGCCAACACATTATTAATGGTTGGGTGAAGTGTCTGAATTAAGTCAAAGCGTAAGGTTTCACTACAATTTAACTCATTCAGCTCCAAAATTGCTGTAAATAGCGCTTTTGAAGTATCACCCAATTGCATAATAGAAAGGGTAGTGACCCACTCATTAAGATCTTTAATGTTGGCTTCACAAAAGCTTAACCGTTCACGAGTAAGTGCGGTTTGATTGTGAAAAATGTCCGAAAGTGCATTATTCATCATCACTTATTATATAACTCAAAAAGTTGTAGCCCCAAAAAGCGGTGTTTTATTCTTTTCGCCCGCAATTTCCCTGACGAGTTTAGGAACCAAATATCCTGGTAGGCTCGCTAACACGTCTTGATATATCGCATCTATTTCAGATGGTATTAAATCAAAATGTTGTGCGCCTTTTACTTTATCTAATACATGTAAGTAATATGGCATAACGCGAGCTTCAAATAGACGATAACTTAAATCAGTTAAAGTTTGAGCAGAATCATTCACCCCTTTAAGCAATACTGCCTGATTTAGAACAGTAATGTGGTGTTCAGATAGCTGTAACAATTTTGAACAAGTAAAGTCATCGAGTTCAGAAGCATGGTTTGAGTGTACCACCAGAATAATACGCAGCCTACTGTTTTTTAATAAAGAAATAAGCTCTTCGTCGATACGGTTTGGAATGACAATTGGAACGCGTGAATGAATTCTCAGAATCTTCACTTGTTTGAGAGATGATAAACGTTCTAGCCAAAGCGCTAATTTACGGTTAGAAAGCGTAAGAGGGTCACCTCCGCTTAAAATCACTTCGTTAATATCGGGGTTCGACTCGATATAATTTTTAATGTTTAGCCAATCTTCATTTTTAGGTAAATTTTCCTGATAAGGAAAGTGACGGCGGAAGCAGTAACGGCAATGGACCGCACATGCACCGGTCAAAGTCAGTAAAAAACGAGATTTATATTTATGTAAAACACCCGGTAACTGATTGGCTGCTTCTTCACCTAAAGGGTCGGTGACAAACTCAGGATGTTCCTCAAGTTCTAAATGATGTGGCAGCACTTGGAGTAAAAGCGGATCAAGAGGATCTTTAGCGTTCATTTTTCCGACGAACGCACGCGGAACACGCAATTTAAACTTTTCAGAAGCCAGAATCGCCCCTGATAATAGCTGATCAGTGGATAACTCGAGCAGGTTCAACAACTCTAAAGGATCGGTAATAAGGTCACTGAGTTGTGATTGCCAGTTTTGCTCTTGGTGTAAATAGTTTATCATGCGACACGATTAAGATAATGCAACAGCGCATTATATCGCATAGTTGACTTGTTAAGTTTGGAGTGTGCCAGTCATGGCCAATTATTCTACAAATGATTTCAAGCCAGGCCTTAAGGTCATGCTTGATAGTAACCCATGTTCAATCATGGAAAACGAATACGTAAAACCGGGTAAAGGCCAAGCGTTCAACCGTGTAAAATTACGTAACCTTAAAACTGGTAAAGTTTTAGAAAAAACTTTTAAATCTGGTGATACTTTAGAAGCTGCTGACATCGTAGAAGTAGAAATGAACTACCTATACAACGATGGCGAAATGTGGCACTTCATGGACCCAGAAAGCTTCGAACAAATTGCAGCTGACAAAACTGCAATGGGTGATGCTGCTAAATGGTTAAAAGACGACTCAAATGAAACATGTACAATCATGTTATTCAACGGCGTTCCTTTAAACGTAAATGCACCTAACTTCGTTGTGTTGAAAGTTGTTGAAACTGATCCGGGCGTACGTGGTGATACTTCTGGCGGTGGCGGTAAGCCAGCTAAGCTTGAAACAGGTGCGGTTGTTCGTGTTCCGTTATTTGTTCAGCAAGAAGAAAGCGTTCGTGTAGATACTCGTACTGGTGAGTATTTAGAGCGTGCATAATAGTTAAAAAATAAACTATTATCGAAGGGATGATGTCAATCATCCCTTTTTTTATGCGAAAGTATAAGAGGAAAAAGAACAAAGGAGGAGTAGAGTCACAAGGATTGAGCAGAGAACAGTACATAACAATATAAAACTGCTGTAATTATTTATTGAGAGGTTAAGAATGGACACAATGCAAGCGAAATCTACGCTTCCCTCCAAATTGGTCTGGAGCCTAGTAGCAATTATAGGTGCTATTTCTTTCGGGATGCTGGCGCTAAGTCGTGGTGAACATGTTAATGCAGTATGGTTGGTACTGGCAGCTGCATGTGTGTATAGCATCGCATATCGATTTTATAGTCTATTTATTGCAACTAAAGTATTTGAATTAAACCCGAGACGGTTAACTCCTGCACATCGTTTAGCCGATGGCTTAGACTATGTGCCAACAAATAAGTATGTACTGTTTGGACACCACTTTGCCGCGATTGCCGGCGCAGGGCCATTAGTCGGGCCGATTTTGGCTGCACAAATGGGCTTTTTACCGGGCACCATCTGGTTATTGGTTGGTGTGGTTCTGGCGGGTGCGGTACAAGACTTTCTAGTTTTATTTATATCAACACGCCGTGATGGCCGTTCACTGGGTGAAATGGCAAAGCAGGAGCTTGGTCCTTTTGCCGGTATTGTGGTCATGTTGGGCGCACTTGGGGTAATGATTATTATCCTTGCGGTATTGGCTTTAGTGGTTGTGAAAGCACTTGCACATAGTCCGTGGGGTGTCTTTAGTATTGCAGCCACTATTCCAATTGCATTGTTCATGGGCGTTTACATGCGCTTTATTCGTCCGGGACGCATTGCGGAAGTTTCAATTATTGGCTTCGTTTTAATGATGCTGGCAATTGTGTATGGTGGACATGTTGCCGCAGATCCATATTGGGGTGAGTTCTTCACTTTAACTGGAACACAGCTCACTTGGTGTCTCATCATTTATGGTTTTATCGCATCGGTACTACCAGTTTGGTTGTTATTAGCACCACGTGATTATTTATCTACTTTCCTTAAAATCGGGGTTATTCTTGGTTTGGCAGTCGGTATTGTGATTGCATTGCCTGACCTTAAAATGCCTGCTGTTACCCATTTTATTGACGGTACAGGTCCGGTTTTCTCAGGTAGCTTATTCCCGTTCTTATTTATTACCATTGCCTGTGGTGCCATTTCAGGTTTCCATGCGCTGGTATCGAGTGGTACGACACCAAAACTTGTTGATAATGAAGTCAATATCCGCATGATCGGTTACGGCGGTATGCTTATGGAGTCTTTTGTCGGGATCATGGCGATGATCTGTGCGACAGTATTAGACCCAGGTGTGTACTTTGCGATTAATGCGCCAGCAGCAGTGCTCGGCACAACCGTAGAATCTGCAGCGGAAGCTGTACGTAATCTAGGCTTTGTTGTTACGCCTGAAATGTTGACAGTTTTAGCTCAAGAAGTGGGTGAAAGCTCAATCCTTTCACGTACAGGTGGTGCGCCTACCTTTGCTATTGGTATGGCTCATATCATTTCTGAAATCTTTAACAGCCGTGCCATGATGGCATTCTGGTATCACTTTGCGATTTTATTTGAAGCATTGTTCATTTTAACTGCGGTAGATGCAGGAACACGTGCTTGTCGTTTTATGGTGCAAGACACGGTTGGTATTGTTATTCCGGCGGTTAAATCTTCAGGTTCATTCTTTGGTAACTTGTTAGGTACAGCCGTTGCGGTAGGTGGATGGGGCTTCTTCGTCTATCAAGGTGTGATTGACCCACTTGGTGGCGTCAACTCATTATGGCCTCTATTTGGTGTGGGTAACCAAATGCTGGCTTCGATGGCACTCATTTTAGGTACCGTGATTCTGTTCAAAATGAAAAAAGAGAAGTATGTGTGGGTGACGATCATTCCAACCATTTTCTTGTTCATTACCTGTATGACAGCAGGGTGGCAGAAGATTTTCCACGAAAACCCGAAAATCGGTTTCTTAGCTCAAGCACATAAGTTCTCCGATGCGATTGCTCGCGGTGAAATTCTTAAGCCTGCAAAAACCATTGCCGAAATGCAAACTATTGTGATGTCGAACCAGATTAATGCTGCACTTTGTGGCTTCTTTATGATTGTATCGATTGTCATGATTATTGCCTCAATTGGTATTGTTCGCCGTGCTTTAGCAAGTCCAACACCGACTGTAAATGAAGCACCTGCGGTATATACCGATCCTGAAGTGGTTACGACTCGAGGAGAATAAAGATGAATTTTAAATTTGCAAAAAATGGTACTGTCATTATTGCGAAAATCATCAAAATGACCGTGCTTTCGCAAAAAGAGATATTGCTCTCTCCAAAGAACTGGTCACGTATCGCAACCTTGTGGCAGCGTTTACAGCAAAGCTTCCGACTCATGGTTGGTGTGCCGGACTATCAAACGTATCTGGAGCATATGAAAGCCCATCATCCAGATTTAACGCCTATGGATGCACAAACTTTCTATCGACATTGTGTTGATGCAAGATACCCATCTGCAGGTGGTAATTTGAAGAAGTGCCCTTGTTAAGTTGACCTTGATATTTGGCTAAATAAAGACGGTATGTGGTTGAACCATGTACCGTTTTACTTTTTGGGAAATGAAAAAGAGTTTGCTCAAAGTCTGCTCATTTGTATTTTTTTCACTGGTAAATCACTTGTTTTGCTTTTGAAAAATGAATATGATGCTTTCCATCTTAGGCGTATAGCTCAGTTGGTTAGAGCGCTACGTTGACATCGTAGAGGTCTCCAGTTCGAGTCTGGATATGCCTACCAAGATTTAAAGTCATATAAACTCGAATCGCTTTATATGACTGAAAAAGCCCTAAACTATAATGGTTTAGGGCTTTTTTATTGGTTTATATAAAAGTTAGGGATTAGACAAATTTTTGTATTGAAAAGAGAAATCTATTTTTAATCCTATAAAATATAAATGCACAGAATAAATAAATGATTTGCGTTTATATCTTTATTGGGGAAGCTATGAAATTTATTTATATTGCATGAGAAAAACTCATAGATTGAATACTTTTACTCACTTTTTATTAAATTATATTTATGAGATTTTAGGGCTTTCCTGAGAAATGGATCATAATTGAAGAAATTCACACCATTTGTGACGAGAATATCTGGCTACTTACTATTACAATATTAAAAGTTTGTTTTTATAGTAAATAGCTGGATAAAAGAACTCGAGTTGGAAAAGAGTTTTTAAGAAATGGGACAAATTAGGAGTGTCCATGAAAATTAAGCCATTGCCGCCAATGAACAGCTTAATTGTATTCGAGGCAGCCGCACGCCACCTCAGTTTTACAAAAGCTGCAAATGAATTGAATGTTACTCAAGGCGCTATCAGTCGACAAATTCGACAGCTCGAAGAATACTTAGGTAAGGAATTATTCTTAAGAGCTAATCGAAATATTTCCCTAACTCCTACCGGACTCCAATACTATCAAACGATCTATAGTGCTTTATTAGATGTTGCTCAGGCTACTGCTGAAATCAAGAAATGGCAAGGAGAGCATCAAATAACTGTGGCTACGACCAATGCTATGGCTGCTCTTTGGTTACTACCGAAAGTTGCTGCTTTTCAACAGAATAATGAGGGCGTTGATTTAAGAATTTTAACGACAGACAATATTTCAGATTTGCACAAAATGGATTTCGATTTGGCATTATTTTATTGCCGTGTTCCTCCAGCAGGTATGAGAGTTACTACTTTATTTCCTGAAGAGGTTTTTCCTGTTTGTAGTCCAAATTATCTTGCTCAATTTAAAGAAGATAGTTCTCCAGAAGAGATTTTTGGAAAAGCCTTATTATACTTAGATGATGCCCAGAAGGATTGGATTACTTGGTCTGAGTGGTTTGAAGCAGTAAATTATCCTATTGTAAAACCAAAAAATAGGGTGAATATCAATAACTATCCAATGCTTTTACAGGCGGCAATTAATGGTCAGGGTGTGGCTTTGGCGTGGGGTTCACTCGTGGATGATTATTTACAAAGTGGTGCTTTAGTTAGACCAGTTGATACCGTTCTTCGTACTCAAGCAAATTTCAGTATGCTAGAACCAGCAGATAGGGGAGTGATTCCTTCTAGTGTTAAGCATTTCCGCAGTTGGCTACTAGATCAGTTACCAGGACAAGTTGGGCAAAAGGGTTTAAATTAAAATTTAAGAAATAAAAAAGAGCTCAATAGAGCTCTTTTTATTGGTACTTAATTTTCAATAATCAGTGGAACTTTCTGTTCTGCTTTTTCATCCTTATTCTGCGTTTCAGTTTTACAGAATTCAGGACGAACATGTTCTGGCATCATGACCCAAGCCTGAGGATCACGCCGTAAACTCTTCATAAGAGAAACACACATTATTCCAAGTAAGATTGAGATTGGGAAACCAGCTATTACACAGGCAGTTTTAATTGCTGATAGCCCACCAGCTAAGAGCAATCCACCGCTTACTAAGGGAATAATAGTGGCCCAAATTAAGCGAATAGTTACGGAGGGATTGGTTGAACCATTTGTATCTAGGAAACATAAAACTAAAGCTCCAGAGTTGGCAATAGTAATAATGTGGATAGATAACAATAAACACAGTAACGCGCTAAGAAACAGTGTAGTTGTATGATTGGTTGAGATATGGTCAAAGAACACGAATACCGCACGTGCAGGATCTTCTTTAGTTGCTTCAGCAATCGTCATCTCATGTTTAGTCGTTTTCTCTACAGGAGTATTCGACTGTGTGGTAGTAACAACTAATTCTTGAGCAACAGGTTGATGATTGGCTTTTTCAATTTTGAGTGCAGCGCCACCAAATGCAGCAATCCAGATAAAGGTAAGTAATGTTGGAGCAGCAAGAGAACCTAGAATCACTTCGCGTATAGTACGGCCACGAGAAATACGGGCAATAAATAAACCTACAAAAGGACCCCATGTCATCCACCATGGCCAGTAGTAAGCTGTCCACCCACTTTGCCAACCTGAATCTTTTTGTGCATCACTCCATAAACTCATACCTACAATATTTTGGAAATAATCACCTAGACCTTCAAAGAATGTATTAAAGATATATCTAGATGAGCCGATAAAGATAACAGCAATGACTAAGAAATAAGATAAAACCATATTGCCTTCAGCAATAAATTTAAATCCTTTACTAATTGCAGATAATAACGAAAGAGTTGCTAAGACACCTAAAACAAGCACTAAAACTAATTGGATCTTAACGTCGATATTAATTCCAAAACTATGATTTAAACCCACATTAAGTTCTAAAATTCCCATACTTACTGCTTGTGAGACTCCAAAAGCAGTAATTACAATAGTGATGATGTCTACAAAATTGCCAATGGGCCCATAAATCTTATCGCCGATAAATGGATGTAAGATAGAGCGGCAAGCTAATGGTAAATCTTTACGATAAGCGAAATATCCTAATGCTACAGCTGATAAACAAAATAATCCCCATGGGTGTAATCCCCAGTGGAAGAAAGTCAATTGCATTGCCATTCTAGCAGATTCATCTGAAAGTCCTTTTGTAAAAGGATTACTTGCATAATGACTAATTGGCTCTGCTACAGACCAAAACATAAGACCGATACCCATTCCGCAAGAGAAGAGCATACAGATCCATGCGATATTGCTATATTCGGGCTTCTCGTTATCTTTTCCTAAGCGTATATGACCATAACGACTCATACATAAATAAATAAGAAAAGCTAGTAACGCAGTAGCTAGGAGTAGGAGATACCATTTTGCATTCTGTAAAAGTACGTCTGAAATTAGCTGGAAATATTCGCCTGCTTGCTTTTCTTTAAAAATACAAAAAGCGATAAAGATAAAGAGCAATACTTTAGAAACAATAGTAACGGTTGGATTAAGCCCTTGTAGGGCTTTTGTTGTTGTACGCATAACTCCTCCTTGGATGCGCTACAAGCAGCTAAACCTTTAGCTGTTGAATTTGTATTTACAGAGTAATGAGGAGTACAAAGTTAGCTCAACCGATTTATTCTCACTAATGACTGAGTTTTTGTAATAGGTTGATTAATTTTTAAATAGAGGGGACTAATTATTTGGTAGCCAAATAATTCATAAAAATTTAGAGAAATATAAAAAATAGGGATGAGAACATCCCTATTTTTTTTAGAATTAGTTTAAGTTTCAGTTACATATTGATTATCTACTTCCGTTAAGCTTTTCTCTTTAGGTTTCTCAACTGATTTTTGCTCAGTTTTACAAGAATCAGGACGAACATGTTCTGGCATCATGACCCAAGCTAATGGATCTTCCCTTAAGCTTTTAATCAGTGAAATACAGGTAATTCCTAAAAGAATTGATATCGGGAAACCAGCAATGACACAAGCCGTTTGAATAGCTGATAGTCCACCAGTTAATAGTAGCCCTCCGCCTATCAATGGAATGATTATGCTCCAGATTAACCTGATAGCTACAGATGGATTGGTAGCACCATTGGAATCCAAAAAGCAGAGTACAAGTGTGCCTGAGTTAACTAGCGTAATGACGTGAATAGCTAGTAATAGACAGAGCAGAGCACTCAAGAATACTTTTGTGTTATGACTAGAAGCAAGATGATCAAAAAATACAAACACAGCTCGTGCTGGTTCCTTTTTAGTTGCTTCTGCAATAGTCATTTCATGAGCGGGTGCTACTGGAGGAGGGGTTATATGAGAAGTGGTCACAACAACTTCTTGAGCAACTGGTTGATGATTTGCTTTTTCAATTTTAAGTGCAGCTCCACCAAATGCAGCAATCCACAGGAAGGTCAAAAGTGTGGGGGCTGCAAGTGAACCTAGAATGACTTCACGAATCGTGCGGCCACGAGAAATACGTGCAATGAAAAGACCAACAAAAGGTGCCCAAGTCATCCACCAAGGCCAATAGTATGCAGTCCACCAATTTTGCCAACCTGAATCTTTTTGTGCATCACTCCATAAACTCATACCTACAATGTTTTGTAAATAATCACCTATTCCTTCAAAGAAGGTATTTAAAATATAGTGAGTTGAGCCAATGAAAATAATGATAAAGACCAATAAATAAGAAATGATCATATTGCCTTCAGCAATGATCTTGAATCCTTTACTAATTGCCGATAACAAAGAAATGGTAGCTAAGGCGCAAAGAATGACTACCAGTACGAGCTGAATTTTGACATCTACACTAATGCCAAATGTATGGTTAAGTCCGGTATTTAATTCAAGTATTCCCATACTTAGTGATTGTGAAATACCGAAAGCAGTAATTACGATGGTTATGATGTCGACGATATTACCTACCGGTCCATAAATTTTATTACCTATTAAAGGATATAAAATTGAGCGCATGGCAAAAGGTAAGTTTTTACGATAAGCAAAATATCCTAAAGCGACTGCAACTAAACAGAATAAGCCCCATGGATGTAATCCCCAATGAAAGAATGTCAGTTGCATCGCCATCCGGGCAGATTCATCTGAAAGTCCTTTGGTAAACGGATTACTTGCATAGTGGCTGATTGGTTCTGCTACTGACCAAAACATTAGGCCAATACCCATCCCACATGAAAAGAGCATGCAGATCCAAGCAATATTACTATACTCGGGTTTTTCGTCATCCTTTCCTAAACGGATATGGCCATAACGGCTCATACATAAATAGATGATAAATCCTAATAAGAAAGTTGCTAAAAGAAGAAGATACCATTTTGCATTTTGTAATAAGGCATTTGATATCAGCTGAAAATATTCACCTGCCTGTTTTTCCTTAAAAATGCAAAAAGCGATAAAAATGAAGAGTAATAACTTTGAGACAATAGTAACAGTCGGATTAAGCCCTTTCATGACTCCTGTTGTTGTACGCATAACTACTCCTTGGATGCGTTTCCAACAGCTAAAAAAACGATTAGCTGCTTAATACTAATATTACAGGGTAGTGAGGTGGGAGAAGATAGCTCAACTGATTTATTCTCACTGACTAGTGAGTTTTAGTCATAGATAACAATTATTTTTATAAAAATCGTAGTGGCTAAATCCGCTTATTTACGCATGAGAAAAACTCATATATGCCTAGCTAAAAAGTCGTTTGTCGGACGAATCGATATTTAACACAATCTGTAAAGAAATAGCAGAGTGTGCAAATCATCTCAACGCAGGGAGTTCTGCGTTAGTTTTAAATATATGGAGATCATCAGATGAATAGTCGAGTTAGCCAGCAATTAATTACGGTTCAGCAAGTCGATAACGTTTTGAATCCTATTACTGAATCAAATGGTATGCCAAATTTAGCATATACCAGTAACGAATATTTTAATTTTGAACGTGACAATATTTTAAGCAAAACATGGGTGTGCGTAGGTTTTGCATCAGATTTGCCTAAAAAGAGCTATGTGAAGCCTGTTAATTTCATGGGTATGCCTTTGGTAATGATGCGCAACCGAGAAGGGGAACTTCATGTTTTCCATAACGTTTGTAGCCATCGCGGTATGATTTTAGTGCAAGAAGAAGGCACTATTGAGGGTGTGATTCGTTGCCAATACCACTCTTGGAGTTATGACCTAAACGGTAACTTAAAAGGTACTCCACATGTTGGCGGAATTAACCAACATAAAGATGAACGCTTTAAATGTGAAAAACATGGTTTAAAAGCTCTCCGTTCAGCAATCTGGATGGATATGGTTTTCGTCAATATATCTGGTGATGCACCAACTTTTGAAGAGCATATTGCACCACTAGTTGAACGTTGGAAGCCTTTCTTGGGTGAAAACGGTTTAGAGCTTATTCGTAGCAGTAAAGTAGGTTCAACTTTTGAGTTACCTGTAAAAAGTAACTGGAAGCTTACAGTTGAAAACTATTGCGAAGCTTATCACTTACCATGGGTACACCCAGCATTAAATACGTATTCAAAACTTGAAGATCATTACAACATTATGTTCGAAGATCGATTTGCTGGTCAGGGCAGTTATAAATATAACTTGTCAGCTACAGCGGGTACCCATTTACCAAAATTCCCAAGTTGGCCAGAAGATCAATTGCGTCATGCAGAATATGTCGCTGTATTCCCGAACGTATTGTTAGGTATTCAAGCTGATCACGCATTTGCAATGATGATTGATCCAATTGCTCCAGAACAAACAATTGAAAAATTACGCCTGTATTACGTTGGTGATGAGTCACTAGACCCTAAATATGATGCATGCCGTGAAGCAACTTTAGAATCATGGAAAGTTGTATTTGCTGAAGATGTGTTTGCAGTAGAAACCATGCAAAAAGGTCGTCATTCACCTGGTTTTGGTGGCGGAGTTTTCTCTCCAGAGATGGATTTACCAACTCACTTCTTCCAAAAATGGTTGGCGACTCAAGCTAAAAAAGCTTTGGAGGCATAAAATGCAACATTACCTCAACTACGTTGATGGCCAATGGCGAGATGCTTCTCGCCAATTGGAAGTTATCAATCCAGCAACTGACAAAGCTTTTGCAACAGTGGCTCGTGCAAGTATTGAAGATGCAGATGCTGCAATGGCTGCAGCACGTCGATGTGTGAATAGCGGAGCTTTAACAGATGTGCGTCCTGCGAAGCGCACTGCATGGATGTTAAAAGCTGCAGAAGCGATTCGTGAAATTGCTGAAGAGGGTGCATTAATCCTATGTCGTGAAAATGGCAAAAATATTGATACTGCACGTGAAGAGTTCGATGAAGCCGCTCGCTATTTTGAATACTACGCAGGTATGGCAGATAAAGTTGAAGGTATCTCGGTACCTTTAGGTAAAGATTATGTCGATTTCACCTCATATATTCCAATGGGTGTATCGGTTCAAATCGTACCTTGGAACTTTCCTGTTTCGATCTGTGCACGCTCATTAGCACCTGCTTTAGCAGCTGGGAATGCGGTTGTAATTAAGTCACCTGAAGTTTCACCTTTAGGAATGATTTTACTCATCAAAGCTATTGAGAAAGCTGGTTTCCCACAAGGTGCAGTGAACTTGCTTTGTGGTAAAGGTTCAGAAATTGGTACCCATCTTGTTAAGCATCAAGATACGAATCAAATCGTATTTACCGGTTCAGTACCAACAGGCCAACGCATTTTGAAAGATGCGGCTGAACGTGCAACACCTTCAGTTATGGAGTTAGGCGGTAAGTCAGCTGCAATTGCTTTTGCTGATGTTGATCTTGAGCAATTACTGCGTAGCGTTAAAGTCGGAATTTTCTATAACTCTGGTCAAGTTTGCTCAGCGATGTCTCGCTTATTGGTTCACCGCAGTCGCTATGAAGAAGTTAAAGCAGCTGTTGTTAATCTTGCAGAGAGCTTAACTGTAGGTATTGGCGAAAGTAATGCCGAACTTACTCCAGTTGTATCTAAAGATCAGCAACAACAGATTCTTGCCATGATTGATAAGGCACGTGAAGAAGGTGCCAATGTTTTAACAGGTGGGAAGGCTGCAGATCTAGAAGGTTACTTCGTCCTGCCAACAATTATTGAAGCAAAAGATGATATGTCGATTGCTCAAGAAGAAGTTTTTGGACCTGTAATGGTGATTATGCCATTCGATGACGAAGACCAGGCAGTTGCAATCGCAAATGGTACGGACTTTGGACTTGTTGCAGGTGTATTTGGTGAAAATCTGAATCAAACACTTCGAGTAGCTAACCGTCTTATCGCCGGTCAAGTCTTTATAAACGAATGGTTTGCCGGTGGTATCGAAACACCATTTGGTGGTGTGGGCTTATCTGGTTTTGGTCGCGAAAAAGGGCAGGAAGCCATCTACAGTTATGTTCAAACTCGCAATATCGGTATCCGTTTGAAACATAGCGTGTAATTAGTAAGAAATAAGGGAAATAGACAAGATGAGAAAGTGGTTATGTATTGTCTGTGGCTGGATCTATGATGAAGCTAAAGGCTGGCCTGCTGATGGGATAGCACCAGGGACAAAATGGGAAGACATCCCAGATGACTGGATGTGTCCAGAGTGTCAGGTGGGTAAAGCTGATTTCGAAATGCTTGATATCACAGATATTGAAGAGGACGAAATCCCTCAAGTAGCAGCCGCTGCAGTTATTGAACCAGTTGTTATTATTGGTAGTGGCCATGCTGGCTATCATGTAGCTTCGAATTTACGTGCACAATCTCCAGACTTGTCTATTACCGTATTTACTGCTGATGATGGCGCCTTATATAGCAAACCAGCTTTATCTAATGCACTAGCATTAGGTAAAGACGGAGATAGTCTAGTTCGTGAATCTGCTCTTAGTTGGGAGCAACGTTTAAATATCCGTGTTTATCCACATACGAAAGTGACTCATATTGACCGCGCCAATAAAAAGCTTCAAACCACTATTGGTGATTACCATTATGGAAAATTGGTGATAGCCACTGGTGCCACGCCAATTGTTATACCTATTGAAGGTGATTCGTCTGCAACATTAAGCGTAAATGATCTGGCAGATTACCGTCGTTTCCGTCAGCAATTGGCAGATAAAAAACATGTCACCATTCTTGGTGATGGTCTCATCGGCTGTGAATTTGCTAATGATTTAGCTGCACATGGGATTAAAGTTACTGTCATCGGACTTGGTAAATGGGCAATGGAACGTCTTATTCCAGAACCTTTAGGTCATGCTCTACAAAATGCGCTTAGCCAGTTAGGAGTAGAGTGGAAATTACAAAATAGTATCCGCTCTATTCAATCTGCAAATGGTTGTTATCAGTTAACACTACAAGATGGCCAAATAATTGAAACTGATTTGGTATTAAGTGCAGTAGGTTTAAGACCAAATATTGCTCTTGCTCAAGAAGCAGGTCTAGAGACAGCACGTGGTATCTGTACTGGTCTGGATCATCGTAGTAGTGATCCTTCAATTTTTGCTTTAGGTGACTGTGCAGAAGTGAACGGACAATGGGCACCATATATCAATCCAATCACTCAAGCACTACCTGCTTTAGTTAATAATCTTTTAGGTCAATCAACTGACGCAGATCTGAAAGCGACCCCAGTTTTAGTAAAAACCCCAATTTTGCCACTTTCTGTATTGCCAGCAATGGAAACAGGTGAGTGGAGAGTGGAAGAGCACGATGGGGAGTTGGCGGCTGGTTTTTACAATGAGCAAGATAAATTAATAGGCTTTGCCTTACTCGGTCGTCAATTACAACACCATCGTACTGAATGGCTTGAGAAATTAAATTCGTGCCCATCCACAGTTTAAGTTAAAGGAATAACAAAATGATTGCTTTACCAAATGATGATAATACTTGTGGGTGGTATGCAGCATTGCCTCCAGCCGGTCCTGCTAAAAAGTTAATAGGTCTACAAAAAGCTGACTATGCCATTATTGGAGCAGGCTTTGCAGGATTGGCAGCAGCTCGAAGATTAGCTGAACTCAAACCGCATGCCCGTATTATTCTAGTTGATGCACAACGTGTAGCTGAAGGTGCTTCTGGTCGTAACTCAGGGTTTGTTATTGATTTACCACATAAGTTTGCATTATCGCATCCTGACTCTTCTCATAAGCAAAAGTTATTAAGTCTGAATCGTTCAGCAATTGCTCAGTTACAAGGCCTAGTAGAGCGCTATAACATTGATTGCCAATGGTCTGCAGCTGGTAAATATCAAGGTGCTGTAGGTGAGCGTGGTGAAGCACATCTCAATCATTTTGAGCATCTAATGAAAGATTTAGGTGAACCATATCGTTGGGTTGAAAAAGCAGAACTTAAAAAAGTTTTAGGTACAGATTTTTATAGTCGTGCGATTTTTACTCCTGGTTCATATTTGATGCAACCAGCAGCTTTAGTGCGTGGTATGGGTGACCACTTACCAGACAATGTGGAGTTATTAGAGCAATCACCAATTCGTAGTTTGCAAAAAAGTAATAACCAATGGCTATTACAGGGTGACCATGGGTCAATCACAACACCGAAAGTATTGCTGGCAACTAGTATTTTTACTCGTGAATTTGGTTATTTGAAGAACCGTTTATTACCAGTTATGACCTTTGCGAGCTGGACGCGTCCATTAACTGACCAAGAGATGAAAGTTTATCAGGGTGAGTTAGATTGGGGACTTACTCCAGCTGATCATGCTGGTACAACGTTAAGAATGACAGCTGATCGCCGTATTCTAATCCGTAACACTTATAAGCATGTCCCAAAATACGGTGCAAATGTAAGTGATGATAATCGTCGTTGGATACAAGAAGATCATCGCAAGGCATTTTTAGCTCGTTATCCGAATTTAGCTAATGTTCCATTTACCCATACATGGGGTGGTGTTTATGCGATTTCTCGTAACTTCACTAACTTCTTTGGGGAGTTAGAAGACGGCGTTTATGCGAGTGCTTGCGACAATGGTGTAGGAGCAGCATGGGGCACAATTTCAGGAACGTTATTGGCTGATCTCGTTGTTGGCTCAGATTCCCAAGCTTTAAAAGATATTCAGTATGTAACTGGTATGCCTAGTTTAAATCCACCAGAACCGTTCTTAGGTTTAGGTGTTAGAACACGTATCAGATTTGAAAAATGGCGCAGTCGTAGTGAATTGTAAGCGGGAGAAATAGATGAAAGAAGTAAAGTTAGTTGATAGCGCTCAACTTAATTTCAATTTACGTGGCGAAACACCAGATGGTACGGCTTATGTTGCAAGAGCATTAGGAGCTGATGTTTCCCCAAATATGGGTATTGGTTTTGCACGTTGGGAAGGGGCAGAGGTAAGTTGGAAATTACTTTATGACGAAGTCATTTTTGTAATTGAAGGCTGTTTTGAACTTACTGCTAACGGTCAAAAATATGAAGTTCGTCCAGGACAAATGTTGTGGATTCCTGAAGGAACCGAGCTAATTTATGGTGGACATGCGGTATTTGGTTACGTAGTACATCCAGGTAACTGGAAAGAGTTGCACGGAATTGCATAAAAGAAACGACCCATATTGTTCAGGAAAAAATAATGTGGGTCGTTTTATTCTTATGAGAACGTAGCTCTGAATTAGGGCTAATACAAATTAACGAAAATTTTAAATTTCAGGAGCTTCTCCTGAACAGGGAAGTGTTGTCTGAAAAAAATAAGCAGAGGACAGGAAAGGTTTTCTGCAAATCTTCATTTAAACAAGGATTTGTAAATGAGCAAGGTCTATTTAACACTTGGATTTGGGTTAATTTCAGTTGGAATGGCGTTACCTGCTTTTGCCGGAGTAACTTTTGGAGATCCTAAAAGTGATACGGGTGCTTTAACAATTTCAGGTGCTTTACGTGGGAATTATCAAGATAAGGATTACGGCGAGTCTGCATCAGATCAGAAAATAAAATTTGATGCAGCTATTTTAAGGCTAGGTTATGAGTCACCCGACTGGTTTGGAAAAGTCGAATATCGTTGTTATCAATACGATAAATTCTGTGATTTCTCGACTCTAGTTTATGGCTATGCTGGCTACCATTTAAACGCGACAGATCATATTACTGTAGGTGTGCAACCCATTCCTTTTGGTCCAGGTCGTTTTTGGGATAGCAGCTTTTATGCTGGTATTAACAACACAATGGGTTTGCAAGATGCTTCCAATTTAGGTGCGAACTATCACTTTGAATTACCGTTTGCTACTAAAGTAGATTTGGCTTATTTTGCAACTGATGGTGGTAACTACCACGGAAGTAGTAAAGACTCAGCACGTTATACGGCTAATGTTGTTACCTCATCTGATCCACTCAAAACAAACCTGAATGAAAAAAACATGTGGATGGCACGTGTCGATCAAGATCTTAAGTTTTTAAGTACAGATGATCTCAAAGTATCGGTGGGGGGAAGTTATTGGTATTCAGACATTGAGAATAAAAAAACTTCTGCAGATGGTACGAGAAATACATGGGCGCTATTTAACCGTATTAACTATAAAAATCTGAATGTCGTGCTTACTGGAGGGCGACAATCGATTAGTAATAAAGATGCATTAAGCCCAGCTAGCTCAACTTTCGGTTCTTTTGATGGCGAATATGACATTGCGAACAAAGGATATTTCTATACTGTTGATACGAGCTATGTTTTTAAGAATGTTAAAGATTCGCTCAATGTTACGCCGTATGTTGTTTTTAGTGGTTTTAACAAGAAAGAAAATGGATTTGATGACTCTCAGCGCAACATTGTTGGAGTGGCGTGGGACTATAAAAATATTTCTTTATATACCGAATATGTGATGAGTAAAAACGATCCATTTGTTGGCGGCAATGGTAGTTCTCTTGCAGCAGGTGATGATGGGAAGTGGAACAAACTCCTCAATCTAATGTTGATTTATAGCTTCTAAAAGTTTGTACAGGTTTTTCATTTGTCAATTTTCAGGAAGTTTAAAAGCTTCCTGAAGTCGTTTAGGAATAATAAAAATGTCTTCACCATTTATTAGTACATTTATTTTATTTTTCTCATTACTTAATCCATTCCTCATGAGTATCTATATGATTGGGCTAATCCGTCATACAGAAACCAGAGTGTTTAATAAGGCTTTGATTCAAGGAAGCCTCATTGCATATGTGGTATTTCTTTTATTTGCATGGGGTGGTGAAGCAATTTTTAATCGGTACTTAAATGTAAGGTTTGAATCATTTCTAATTTTTGGTGGCCTGATTTTTCTGGTGATTGGATATCGGTATGTATTTCAGGGTGCTGATACTATTGGAGAAATGCGAGGAGCACCTGAACATTTGGCTGGCACAGTAGCTATGCCATTTATGATTGGTCCTGGAACAATTAGTGCAGCTGTAGTGACAGGCATGAGTATGTCTCTTTTAGAGGCGGCTATAGTGATCGCTTTAGTACTATTTGTGAGCTGTAGTGTTTTGATAGCAATGAAATTTTCTCATGATCACTTACGTTATAGCCATGCCAAATATATTGATCGTTATTTTGATATTGTAGGGAGGTTAGCTGCTTTATTAATTGGAACAATCGCAGTCGATATGATTGTAAATGGTGTTACACGTTTGATTGATAAAGTTTGATAAAAGTAAAAAGTCACAGCCAAAATAGTATGGCTGTGACTAAAAAATTAAGAAGCTAATTTCGCTTGGTTATGTTGAACATGGTTTTTTCGAATTGAGTACCAACAGATTAATGATCCTAAAGTAACCGTTAATGCACCGTACCAAAAATTGATTGTTAAATCGGAGTTCAAAACAAAAGCTGAGAATGCTGATGAGAAAATTGGAGAAAAATAAGAAAGCATAATCAAAACGGGCATGTTGCCTTTGATAATACCAATATTCCAAGCCAGATAACCCATAGAGAAAAAAACAGTATTAATTAAGACAAATATATAGCCATTAATACCTTGAGCATGGGGTAGGTGGAAACCTTGAGTAGAGAGAGTAAGAATCCATAAAGCTATTGCAGTTAATATAAAATAGAGCGAAACAGCATTAGTTCCATTACTTTGCTTTTTGGTATAAATACAATAAACGGCCCAAAGAATAGCAGCTAAAAAAATGAGCAAGTAACTAATCGGATTTTTTGAGAAGTTATCAATAAAGTTTAGATTAGGGTGATAGTTAATGATAACTATTCCTGCAAAACTTACGATCACTCCTAATATAGTCAATAAGTTTACTTTTTCTTCTTTTAATACTGCCAACATAATAATAATTAAAGTCGGCCACATATTAAAAATAATATTCATTTCAATCGATTTTTCTGATGAATTTGCTAGAGTAATTGAAAAGGCAAAACATAATTCAAAAACAACAAAAAGCAAGCTAGATAAAATAAGAAAATTCTTTGAAACCTTTTTTAAATCGGGCAGGCCATATGTTAAGAACAAAATAATAGCACTGATGGTATATACATAAGTCACTGTATAGATAGGACCAAAACTTTCTGTAGAAAGCCTGAGTAAGCCAACTAAAGTGGACCAAAGTAATAAAGCTGAAACACCGATTAAGGTTGAGATTTGGCGGCTCATACGATAGACCCGATTAAAAAACTAATCATAATTTTTAAATGGGTACTTTAATAGTTAGTCGAGCACGATAAATAATCATGAGTTAATGACTTTTTATCATCATTAAAAATAAATAATAAAAATACTTAAAATATATCTTTTATAATTTAATTGTTGGTCTTATTTTCTTTTAAGTGTAATCAGCATCACACCAAAAATATTAAGAAAACAACCTAGCCACTGGATTGTATTTAAATGCTCGTTTAAAAGGAAGACTGAAAAAAGAATAGTAACAATTGGGCTAATGGATGAAATAATTGCTGATTGTGTTGCACCTACGTACTCTATACTCAATATTAATAAGAGGGTGGGTAGAACCGTAACAAATAAACCTAAACAGATTCCGTACCAAATAACTTGTATAGGTAAAGAAGTAAGTAGTTGTACAGGATGACTGGTTACCATTAGAAAATGTATAAGTGTACCAATACAAGCTGCAGATAAAGATAGTCCTGTTAAGTTCCATGAACCAAATTTTTTGATTAATGGTGGAGTAAGTAAAAGGTAGCAAGCAAAAGCAACTGCACTAGCAAATACTAGGCTTGCTCCAAACCAGAAGTTATGTTGATCTGGAAGCGTTTTTTGCTCTTGGAACATCACAATGACTGTTCCTCCATAACTTAAGACAAGTGCAAATATCGTTTTTGAACTTAATTTTTGCTTGAGGATAAAACTCGATGCTAAAACGGTCATAGTGGGATATAAAAATAAAATAATTCGCTCTAGTGATGCGGTAATAAACATGAGTCCATAGAAATCGAGCCAGCTAGAAATGTAATAGCCTAACAAGCCAACAGAAAGTAGATATAGAAAATCTATTAGCTTGATATTCCGATTTTGATGGCGACAAAACCAACAGATAACTAAAAAGAAGGGTAGAGCAATTCCCATACGGATAGCCATTAGGGTAATAGCATCTAATGATGGAGTAAGACTATATGCCTGTTTAATAAAAATTGCTTTACTGCTAAATAGAAATGCAGAGATAAATGCAAACAAGGAACCAAGTTGAATTAAAGAAATATTGAGCTTCATGGAACCTTGCTGCATGAATAAAGAATATTTTTGGAGATGTCTTTAAGCTTCTGAATTTTCTTTAGAAGCTGAAATTTTATAGTAAGCAACATCGTATTCGGCTTTCTTGTAAGCCTCATAAGAAGCTTTGCTAATAATTACTGCAGATTCCCGACCTCTGCGAGTAATTTCTACAGGATGCCCAGCAACAGCTTGATCCATAATCATGGTAAGTTGTGCTCTAGCATTTGAATAATTCCACTGTTTCATCTGTATTCTCCCTGACTAAAACATGCTCAAGATAGGTGAAATGTACGGTTCGCTTCAATGGATATATTTTCAAGATATGATGAGTTTTAATCATACATTTGAATTTTTTATATTTTAGTTTTTAAACTATTTTTTAAAATTCAAATGTAAATACACCATTGTAATGGTGTATTTAAAAATATTTTTAGTGCTTTATTTCTCTAGCTAAATTTTAACTAGAGTTAATTCTAAATTTAATCATGAAAATGAATTTACTGGATGGCCAAAGAGAGTTACGTCTGGATCAATACCTAGGCCAGGACCTTTGGGAACTTGAATATAGCCGTTTTGAACACGTGGACCATTTTCTTCATCATAGTGCTGGGCAATATAGGGGTCAGCAATCCATACACCTTCAAGTAATTTAGGACTAACAGTTGCTCCAATATGTGTACATGCAGCTGCAAGAATGTCGCCACCCCATGCATCATCACAAGTGTGGGGGAGGCTATAAGCTTCGCATATATCTCTGAATGTTCGCATTCGATGTAACCCGCCAATTCTAGTAACTTTCATTCCAAAGCCATCTACTAAATTAGAACTAACTGCATTTACGGCAATATTTAAACTGGTGCTGTTTTCATCCATATACAAAGCGTGGTTGATTTGAGAGCGAATCCTTTGTAACTCCTCCACTGTGTTACAAGGTTGCTCTAAAATAAATGGTACATTGGCACACGCCTGACTTAAGTGAATAGCATCACGACTTGTTAAACAGCGATTGCCATCAACTGCAAGCCGAACATTTTTACCACGTATAGCCTGCCAAACTTGTTGAATTGTCTCAACATCCTCTTCAACTGTTCGGCCTCCTACTTTAATTTGTAGTCGAGGATAGCCTTCAGCACATTTTTCTGCAGCTTGTTGAGCAGTCTCCTCTGGTTTGCGTATTACAAGAGCATAATAGGAAGGTACCCGATCTGTAAGAGCACCACCTAAAAGATCCGATACACTTAAATTGAGATGTTTACCTAAAAGATCATGGGCTGCGATATCAAATGCTGCTTTTGCATAATTATGCCCATTAAGTAAACTATCCATACGATGATGAAGATTAATGGGTAATATCTCTGTGCCAATAAGCCCTTTTGCGATAAAACTTAAAGCAGCTAAAGCTCCTTCCGGATAAGACTCAGCATAAGTTGAACCCAACGGGCAAGTCTCCCCCCATCCATATAATCCATTATCAGCAACGACTTTCACTAGTATTGTAGATAAGCTATAGAGTTCAGCATGTCCCATTTTGTAAGGGGCATTAGCAACAGGTAAATCATATTGATAGAGATGTATCTCAGAAATTTTCATGAATATATCCTTGTCTTTAAGACTATTTATTCTTGGTGTTACTGATGACATCTCTATTGATTAGAATGAAGCATAAGTAACACCATTCACTTAGATCCGATCTATGCTTCAACTGTTGGAACAGTCAAAACCAGCTTGCCCAAGTGTTTCTTGCTTAGAAACTCTTCTTGAGCTTTAGCGATTTCATTGAGGGGATAAGTCTTAGCCACTAAAGGACGAATTTCATTTTTCTCGATATATGAAATGAGGTTGGTAAACACTTCATCTTCTTGGAATGTACAGCCCATCAAAGTCAAATCATTTAAATACACAGTACGTAGATCGATCTGCGAAATAGGACCAGCGATTGCCCCAGCATTTGCATAGCGCCCACCTTTACGTAAGACTTCTAATAAAGAAGGCCATTGTGGTCCACCAATTAAATCAATGACTACATCAATTGATTCTTTACCTAACTCTTTAACTAAGTCAGCATTACGGTCAATTACACGATCTGCACCACAAGCTAATACTTCATCAGCTTTAGGTAATGAGCAAAGAGCAATAACTTGAGCACCACGGCGTTTTGCAAGCTGTACTGCTGCAGAACCTACACCACCAGATGCACCTGTAATTAATACAGTTTCTGCACCTAATCCAATTCGGTGTAGCATATTTTCAGCTGTTGAATAAGAGCAGGGAATAGAAGCTAATTCTTCATCTGTCCAATCTGAATTGATTTTGTAAGCTTCGGCAGATTTAACTGTAGCAAATTGAGCAAAACCGCCGTTACATTCACTACCGAAAGTCCAGCACTCATAAGGACGATAATCAACGTAAGCACGTAACATAGTGCGGACAATGACTCGTTCACCAATACGAGATGGATCTACATTTTTACCGACTGCAACGATTTTTCCGCAGCAATCCGCACCTTGAATAAATGGGAATTTAAGAGGTGTACCTGACCAAGATGCATCATCATCGCTAATACTTTCAAGACCATTAGCACCACCTGTATTTGTAGCTTGTTCATTTGTCTTCGAGTACCAACCAATACGAGTATTAATATCTGTATTGTTTACACCAGCTGCAGAAACTTGAATTAAAACTTCATCATCTGCTGGGGTAGGAACTGTTACATCAGTACGATATTCAAGCTGGTCAAGACCACCGTGTCCCTTTAATAGCACAGCATGCATTTTAGTAGGCAGTACCATATGTTTCTCCTAGTGAAGTAGTGGGTGGGTTGTAGGTTGTAATAATTGATGGGCTAACTTACTGGCTCTTTGAATTGCTGCTTTACCACCGATTACAGGAGCTAAGGCAACGGCACCTTCAATGATAAGCATCAAACTTTCAGCTCTATCTTTAAAATGATCAGATGAAGTTTTAGCAAATTGGCCCATTAAAAAATCTAGTGTGCGTTGTTTATGAATAAGCACGGTCTGCACTATTTCAGTCTCTTTATGACGATACTCAGCTAGAGCACGTAAAAATAAACATCCTCTGTCACTTTCTTCTGTGAACCAGTTTTCCAACTCATTAAAAACGGCTACCCAATTTGGAATAGAGTTTTCTTTATTCTCAATGCATTGCTGTAGCTTTCTAAAAAAGCGTAATTCTCTTTCCTCAAGGACTTTTAAAATCAATTGTTCCTTTGAGTGAAAGTGTCGATAAAGAGTTCGTGGAGTTACCTCAGCTTCACGAACAATCTGATCAATTCCAGTTGCATGAAAGCCTTGATAGTCAAAAAGTCTCTCGGCAGTATTGAGAATGTCTTGGGCTTTGCTCATATAGAAAGGAGGTATAGTGAACGTTATATTTAAATTAGGTAGTGGTTAGCTTATTTTCAAAGGATTAATTTGCATGAATGCATGAGAAAAAGTCATGGGTTAATATTGAGTTAAATTTAAATTAATGAAAGTTAAATAAATAATAAGGATGTATGTTTTATATTTAAGGCACTTGTATAATAATTCTAAAATGTAGATTAATGAAAAACAAACATTGTTTGGCTGACTTTTGTGTTTTTTATATTTTATAATTATAAATATGGAATATATGAAGTTCTTGCATATATTTTTTTCAATCTTTTTATAGTGCGGTTTATTTATGTCAAATATGGAAATTCCCTTTAGTTCATCAATGATTATCCATACTTCAAGATATCTTTTTGATCAACATGGATTTCATAATGTTGGAGTAGACCGTATCTCTAAAGAGTCAAATGTTAGCAAGATGACTTTTTATAAATACTTCAAAAGTAAAGAGAAACTAATTGAGCTGTGTCTTGAGTTTCATCAGGAAACTTTAATGCAACAAGTAAGTTCAATCTTAAGTGCAAACTTAAAAAGCCAAAATTTAGATAAGTTAAAAGAAATTTATTTTTTGCATGCTGATTTAAAAACTCACTACCATTTAATATTTAAGGCTATATTCGAAATACAAAAAATATATCCTCAAGCTCATCGAGTAGTTATTAAGTATAGAGAATGGTTAATTAATATAATACTAGAAATATTATTAAATATTAAAAGCAATGCTTCTATTGAAGAAGCGAGATTACTTATATATATCATTGATAGTTCTATTATCCAGTCGCTTATAAATGATGAGATTGATCATAGAGAATATATATGGAGCTATTTCTCTAGTAAAATTTCACTCTAATAGTAAATCTGAATATGATTGAATTTTTAATGAAAATTAGGAAAGTTCTATCAGTCTTTGTAAGCCCAGAATCCTGTAACCTTTAAACTTTTTTTAATGGTTACACTTCCAAAACTTTACCCTATAAAACTATTACCCTAACCCCACCTTTATAAACCCCTCTTAAACAATAACTTAATCATTATTTAGCCTTACTTTTTTAATGTTCTAAATTAAAGCAAATGTCATTTTGTGTGCTTGACTGCAATAAATGTGAAGCTTATCCTTTGCCTGCTGGCCACATTGCCAGCCGGCTTTGACAGGCTGAATGAAAGATCGCATCAGAGTTATTCCATCTGAGGGATACTCTTATGTGTAAACTCCTAGTCTCCTCCCGTAGCGGTAGGACGGGAGAGGGACACCTACGGGTGTGCTGGTTATATCTTTCACCAGTCTGTCAACCCTCTTTCGTTCTGCCACCATAATTCTATAAATGTTTGGCAGAACTCCCAATAAAAAGGAGTTGGCTTTGCACAT